>DATHNU010000886.1:0-9181 GCA_035485695.1 Reyranella sp.
TTATGCCCAGCCTGCGCCGGCTCCGGTATACGCGCAGCCGGCACAGACCCAGCCGGTGTGGCCGACCAATCAACGCGGCCCTGCGGCCGATCCGGCGCCGGCCTATGTTCCGGCCAGCGCCGGCGGGCCGACCGTGGCGTCGCTCGCCAGCGGCAGCACGCTGCAGCCGGCCAGCGGTTTTTATGTACAGACCGGCGCCTTCACGACGCCGGAGAACGCCGAACGCCAGCGCGGTGCCGTCAGCAGTTACGGCGTCTCGGAGATTTCCCAGGGCTCGGCTGGCGGACGCGACGTCTATCGCGTCCGCCTGGGACCCTACACAACCTCGGATGCCGCCGGCATTGTCGCCGACCGGCTGAAACGCTCAGGGTATGGTGATGCTCGTGTCGTGGCTAACTGATCGACTGCGCCCTGTGGTGGCGCTTCTTGCCGTGGCGGCCCTGACCGGCCCGTCGCTCGATGCCGCAGCACAACAGGCCGATCCGCCGGCCAAGCGCCCGGCGCCGCAGAAGCCGCCGGCCAGGCCGCGCGCGACGACCGCGCCCAAGCCCGCGGCGACACCGCCCGCGGCCGCCAAGGTGGAGGCGTTGCCGCCGTCGCAGATCGGCATCGGCACCTTGGCGAAGCAGGCCTTCATGGTCGACCCGCAGACCTCGACGGTGTTGCTGTTCAAGGACGCCGACAAGCCGATGCATCCGTCATCGATGGCCAAGATGATGACGATCTACATCCTGTTCGAGGAGCTGGCGGCCGGCCGGGTCAAGCTCGACACGCGTTTCCGCGTCAGCGAACGGGCGCGCAACATGGGTGGCTCGCGCATGTTCGTCGAGCTGGGCAGCGAGGTCGCGGTCGAGGATCTGATCAAGGGCATGATCGTGCTGTCGGGCAACGACGCCTGCGTCGTCGTCGCCGAAGGCCTGGCGGGCAACGAGGACAGCTTTGCCGAGCGCATGACCAAGCGCGGCCGCGAACTCGGCATGACCGGCACGGTGTTCAAGAACGCGTCGGGCTGGCCGGTTGAAGGCCAGTGGACGACGGCGCGCGACCTTGCCGTCCTGGCGGCGCGCACCATCGAGGATTTCCCGAAATACTACCGCTACTACGCGGAGACGAACTGGACCTACAACAACATCAAGCAGGACAATCGCAACCGCCTGCTCAAGATCACGGCGGGCACCGACGGGCTGAAGACCGGCCACACCGAGGAAGGCGGCTTCGGCCAGGCGACCTCGGCAGTGCGCGACGGACGGCGCCTGATCATGGTCCTGAACGGGCTGGGTTCGATGGCCGAGCGCGCGCAGGAATCGGCGCGGCTGATGGAATGGGGCTTCCGCGAATCCGCCAACACGACGGTGTTCCGCGCCGGCGACACCGTCGTCGAGGCGCCGGTATGGCTGGGCGCGCAGGACAAGGTGCCGCTGGTCGTGGCGAATCCCGTCCAGATCACGGCGCCGACCGGCCAGTCGGTGACGCCGCGCGTGGTCGCGCGCTTCGACGGACCGGTCGCCGCGCCGATCGCCAAGGGCACGAAGGTGGGCAGCGCCATCGTCACCCTGCCCGACGGCCGCGAGATCGACTATCCGCTCGAAGCCGGCGCCGACGTGGCGCGCCGCGGCGTGGTCGGGCGTGTGGCCGCGATGATCCAGCATTATCTGTTCGGCTGGCTGTCGTGACCGACGGCGCCTCCGGGCGTTTCATCACGCTGGAGGGCGGGGAGGGAGCAGGCAAGTCGACCCAGATCGCGCGACTGAAGGACTGGCTCGAGGGGCGCGGCCGAACCGTCGTGGCGACCCGCGAGCCGGGCGGTTCGCCCGGCGCGGAGATGATCCGCAAGCTTCTGGTCGAGGGCCCGGTCGAGCGCTGGGACGGCACGACCGAGGCGCTGCTGCACTTCGCCGCCCGGCGCGAGCATCTCCGCTCGACCGTGTGGCCGGCGCTCAAGCGCGGCGACTGGGTGCTGAGCGACCGCTTCGCCGATTCGACCCTGGCGTACCAGGGCTACGGCCATGGCGTCGATCGCCGAATTTTCGACGCGCTCTACAAGGCGGCCGTCGGCGATTTCCGGCCCGACCTCACCCTGATCCTCGACCTGCCGATCGAGACCGGGCTTTTGCGCGCCGCTTCCCGCCGCGGCACCGAGACGCGCTACGAGAGCCTGCCGCGCGATTTTCATGCCCGCGTGCGCAGCGGCTTCCTCGAAATCGCCAACCACGATCCCAGGCGCTGCGTGGTGATCGATGCTACAGGGAGCATCGAGAGCATCGCCGCTGCCATCGCCGGGGCGGCGCGCGAACGACTGGGAGCCTGACAGGATGGCGAGGGGCAAGACGAGCGCCGATGCGAGCGAGCTCGAGAAGCTCGAATGGCCGTACGACTGGCCGCCGCCCTGGCGCAGCGACCACCTGCTGGGCCACGAGGCGGCGGAAAAGATCATGCTGGCCGCCCAGCAGAGCGGCCGGCTGCATCACGCCTGGCTGCTGGCGGGACCGCGCGGCATCGGCAAGGCCACGCTCGCCTGGCGCTTCGCCCGCTTCCTGCTGAGCGGCGCGGGCGAGGGCGGCCTGTTCGGCGGCGGGCCTGAGGGCCTCGATGTGGCGGCCGGCACGCCGGGGCGGTCGCTGGTCGACGCGCGTTCGCACCCCGATCTGTTCCATCTGCGGCGCACGCTCAATCCCGACACCGGCCGCATGCGCGCCGAGATCGCTGTCGACGACGTGCGCGAGCTGGGCGCCTTCATGCATATGACGCCGGCGATGGGCAAATGGCGGGTCGCCATCGTCGACGCGGCCGACGAGATGAACCGCAACAGCGCCAACGCCGTTCTGAAAATCCTCGAGGAGCCGCCGCCCAACGCCGTGCTGCTGATGGTGGCGCACGCGCCCGGTCGCCTGCTGCCGACCATCCGCTCGCGCTGCCGCCGGCTTGCCCTGCAGCCGCTGGCCGACGAGATCGTCATGCGCCTGCTGGGCGACGACGCGCCGGGCGTGAAGGCCGAGGAGAGGGCGGTTTTGGCGCAGCTCAGCGAAGGCAGCATCGGACGCGCGCTCGAACTGGCGGGCGCCGGCAGTCTGGAACTGTACCGAGAGATGGTCGACGTGCTGGCGACGCTCCCCGAGCTCGACATGCCGCGCCTGCACGGATTCGCCGAACGCTTCGCCCGCCGCGGCGAGGAGGCCAACGCAGCCTGGCGCTCGTTGAACTACCTGTTCGATGGCTGGCTGAAGGGCCTGGCGCGGTACTCGGCGCTGGGCGGACAAGCTGCACCCGTCGTGCCGTCAGAAGGCGGACTGCACGCGCGCCTGTTGGCGGCAGCCAGTCTTGATCGCTGGATGGATGCGTGGGAAAACATCGCCCGCCTGTTGTCCCGTGCCGATGCGGTGAATCTAGACCGCAAGCAGACGGTGCTCGGCAGCTTCCTGGTTCTCCAATCGGCGATGCGTCGAAGCGCCTAAACCGGCGCTCGGGACAGGGCGACAGTTTGGAGTCAGTTTGATGTCGGGCCGCACTTACTACGTCACCACGCCGATCTACTACGTGAACGACGTGCCGCATATCGGGCACGCCTACACGACGCTTGCCTGCGACGTGCTGGCCCGATTCATGCGGCTCGACGGTCGCGACGTGCACTTCCTTACCGGCACCGACGAGCACGGTCAGAAGGTCGAGAAGGCGGCGGCCGCCGCCGGGCTTGCGCCGCAGGCCTTCACCGACAAGGTGAGCCAGTCGTTCCGCGACCTCGTCAAGGCGATGAACTTCAGCCCCGACAACTTCATCCGCACCACGGAGAAGCGCCACTACGTCGCTTGCCAGGCGCTGTGGGAGAAGCTCGTCGAAGCGGGCGACATCTATCTCGGCAAGTATGCCGGTTGGTACTCGGTGCGCGACGAGGCCTACTTCGTCGAAAGCGAGACCGAGGTCGGGCCGGACGACAAGCGCCGCGCCATCTCGAGCGGCGCCGAGGTCGAATGGGTCGAGGAGCCGTCGTATTTCTTCAAGCTGTCGGCCTGGGCCGAGCGGCTGCTAGCATTTTATGAAAAGAACCCGCGCTTCATCGCGCCGGAGAGCCGGCGCAACGAGGTCATAAGTTTCGTGAAGGGCGGCCTGCAGGATCTTTCGGTGTCGCGCACCAGCTTTTCGTGGGGCGTGCCGGTGCCAGGCGATCCCAAGCACATCATGTATGTCTGGCTGGACGCGCTCACCAACTACATCACCGAGTGCGGCTATCCGGACACCGGCAATCCACTGTGGAAATACTGGCCGGCCGACCTGCACATGGTCGGCAAGGACATCATCCGCTTCCATTGCGTGTTCTGGCCGGCCTTCCTGCTGTCGGCCGGCATCGCGCCGCCGCAGCGCGTGTTCGCGCACGGCTGGTGGACCAACGAGGGCCAGAAGATATCGAAGTCGGTCGGCAACGTGATCGATCCGGTGGAGCTGGTCGACGCTTACGGGCTCGACCCGGTGCGCTACTTCCTGCTGCGCGAGGTGCCGTTCGGCAACGACGGCGATCTGCAACGGCGCGCCCTGGTTGGCCGGCTGAACGGCGACCTCGCCAACGCCTACGGCAATCTCTGCCAGCGCGTGCTGTCGATCGTGGCCAAGAGCTGCGACGAGAAGGTGCCGGCCAAGGGGGCGATCACGGAGGCCGACATGGCGCTGCTCGATCGCGCCAAGGCGCTGCTGGGGACCGTGCGCGCTGAGCTGGACGACCAGGCCTTCCATCGCGCCTTGACGTCGATCTGGGAAGTGATCGCCGACGCCAACCGCTATGTCGACGCCCAGGCGCCGTGGGCGCTCGCCAAGACCGACCCGGTGCGGCGCGACACGGTGCTGTGGGTGCTGGCCGAGACGATCCGCCGCGTGACCCTGCTGGTGCAGCCCTTCATGCCCGATTCGGCGGGCAAGATCCTGGATCAGCTTGCCGTGCCGACCGGGGAGCGGGCGTTCGCGGCCTTCGACCGCGAGCTCGCGCCGGGCACGGTGCTGCCGAAACCGCAGGGTGTGTTCCCGCGCTTCGTCGAACCTGCGAAAGCCGCGTCCTGATGCTGATCGACAGCCACTGCCATCTCGACTTTCCCGAGCTCGCCAGCGACGAGGCGGGCGTGCTGGCGCGCGCCCGCACGGCCGGCGTGGCGGGCATGCTGACCATCGGCACGCGGCTCGACCAGTTCGACAAGGTGCGCGCCATCGCCGAGCGTCATGAGAACATCTGGTGCTCGGTGGGCGTTCATCCGCACGAGGCCAAGGAGGCGGGGCAGCGCACGCCCGACCGCCTGGTCGAGGCGACGCGCCATCCCAAGGTCATCGGCATCGGCGAGACCGGCCTCGATTTCTATTACGAGCACAGTCCGCGCGAGGAGCAGGCCGTAAGCTTCCGCGCCCACATCGCCGCTTCGCGCCAGACCGGCCTGCCGCTGATCGTGCATACGCGCGATGCCGATCGGGAAACCGGCGACATCCTCGAGGAGGAATACGCCCAAGGTGCCTTTCCAGGGCTGATCCATTGCTTCAGCTCGGGAGCCGAGGTGGCGCGCCGGGCGTTGGCGCTCGGCCTGTACATTTCCATCTCGGGCATCGTCACCTTCAAGGCAGCCGAGGCCCTGCGCACCATCGTGCGCGACATCCCGCTGGAGCGCCTGCTGGTCGAGACCGACGCGCCTTACCTCGCCCCCGTGCCGAAGCGCGGCAAGACCAATGAGCCCGCCTTTGTCGCCCATACCGCGGCCAAGGTTGCCGAGCTCAAGGGCGTAGGCGTGGCCGAGCTCGAGGCCGCGACCACCGACAATTTCTTCCGGCTGTTCGCCAAGGCGGAGCGCCTCCGGTGCGGGTGACGATCCTGGGCTGTGGGACGTCGGGCGGCGTACCAAGGGTAGGGGGCAAGGACGGAGGCGGCGAATGGGGCGCAGCCGATCCCACCGACCCGCGCAATCGCCGCCGCCGCTGCTCCATCCTGGTTCAGGACCGCGGCAAGACCGTCCTGGTCGACACCTCGCCCGACCTGCGCGACCAGCTTCTGGACGCCGAGGTCGAGCGCATCGACGCCGTGCTGTGGACGCACGAGCATGCCGACCAGGTCCACGGCATCGACGACATACGGCCCTACATGCTGCGCCAGGGACCGATCGAGGCCTGGTCGGACGAGCGCACCCATCAGATCCTGCTGCAGCGCTTCCGCTACTGCTTCGAGGCCGAGGACGGCTTCTACAATCCGATCTACCGCCACCACCGTATCGACGGGCCGTTCGTGGCGGCCGGCTTGCCGGTCCGGCCGTGGATCCAGGACCATGGCATCGCGACGTCGCTCGGCTTCCGCTTCGGGCCGGTGGCCTATGCCAACGATGTCGTCGCGCTCGCCGATGACGCGTTCGAGATCATGCAAGGGGTCGAGGTGCTGATTGTCGATGCCATGCGCTTCCGGCCGCACCCGACCCACGCCCATCTCGACCGCGCCATTGAGTGGATCGAACGGGTGGGGCCGAAACGGGCTTTTTTGACCAATCTCCACGTCGATATGGACTATGCTGAGCTCGATCGACTGACCCCGGCCCATGTCCGGCCTTGCCACGACGGGCTGGCCATTGAAATAGATGGAGAATAATCCATTATTATCAGTCTCTTAAATTCTCAGGCTCATCTGGTTGGTGAGCAGAGACAAAAGGAGTCCGGTCGCCGCCTGTTCCTGGCAGGCGCTGTTGCGGCCTGTTTGGTCGCTCTGCCGGCGCTGGCCGACGACAAACTCGACCCGGGCGGCCTCACGTTTCGCGACTTTGCCACCAACGACAACGGCGCGAGCTACGGCGGCCGCGGCGACCCGATGATCGCCGGCGGTCCCAACCAGGTGTCGTCCAAGGTGGTGACCGTCGAAGGCGCCAACGGCCTGGCGCGAATCCAGTTCAGCAGCATCCGGGTCGAGCTGGCGCTGCCGCTGGGCTGGCAGGCGACCGAGGACTGGGAGCGCGGCGTCGCCTACAGCAGCGACAAGCGCTACCGGGTCCTCGTGTGGCGCGTCGACTTTGCCTATGAGGGCGTCAAGGACGCCGAGCACTATGCCGCCACCAAAGCGGGCTCGATCCAGGTCCGCCGGCCGAGCGTGCAGGCCCAGGCCCGCAAGCTGGGCGATGGCACGTTCCTGATCGTCTACGACAACGTCAAAGCGCCGGGCGACGCCGAACCAAGGGTGGTGTTCGACCTGGTGACGCAAAAACCGGGCGACCCCAAGGAGGGCATCCTGCTGACCCTGGGCGTGCCGGCGAGTGATGCGGGCCGAGGGCTGAAGCTGATGGCGCTTCTCAAGCAAAATATGCGGATTAACTGGTAATACGTAGATATTACTAATTTATCTATATTTGTCATAATATATATTATACGATAATCGTAATTAAGGTTCAGTCTTATGGCGTCCGAACGTCCGACGGCGGAATCGCTGCCTCGCGAGCCGATGGCCCGTCTTCTCGTCGTCATGGCGTGGCTGCGCGACCGCCAGCATGGCTGCCCGTGGGATGTCGAGCAGACCTTCCGCACCATAGCGCCGTACACCATCGAGGAAGCCTACGAGGTGGCCGACGCCATCGACCGGGATGACCTCAGCGCGCTCAAGGAAGAACTGGGCGATCTCTTGCTGCAGGTCGTCTACCACGCCCAGATGGCGCACGAGTCCGGCGCCTTCGGCTTCGCCGACGTGGCCACGGCCATCGCCGACAAGATGGTCGACCGCCATCCGCATGTGTTCGGCGACGTCCGGGTCGCCACGGCCGAGGCCCAGACCGTGTCCTGGGAAGCCCGCAAGGCCGCCGAACGAGCGGCCAAACGGGCAGGCGCCGAGCCGGCTGGCGCCCTGGACGGGGTGGCACGCGCCCTCCCCGCGCTCCTGCGGGCCGAAAAGATCCAGAAGCGGGCGGCCAGGGTGGGCTTCGATTGGAAGCAGACCGGTCCTGTCATCGACAAGATCGAGGAGGAGCTGGGCGAGCTCAGAGCCGAGTTGACGGCCGGGGACGTCGATCAGGCCCGCCTGACCGACGAACTGGGCGACGTCCTGTTCGCCGTCGCCAACCTCGCGCGCCACTGCAAGATCGATCCCGAGGCGGCGCTGCGCGCCACCAACGACAAGTTCGAGCGCCGCTTTCGCCATATCGAGCGGCGCCTGGCCGAAGCCGGCCGCAAACCTGCCGACGCCACCCTGGAGGAAATGGAAGCGCTCTGGCAGGAGGCCAAGACGCGCGTCTAGGTCGCCGGCAGGCCGGCCAGCAGCGGCAGCCGGACCGCCTCGAACAACGCCCCTACCTGGGCGAGGGTCCGCAGATCGGCCGCCGCGATCAGGCCGGCATTGATCGGCTGCGCCGGCTCATACGGCTGGCCATCGAAACGCACGGCGTCACCGCCCGCTTCCCTGAGCATCAGTGTGCCGGCGGCATGGTCCCACGGCTTGGTCGTGCGATAGAGGCTGAAATCCACGCCGCCGGACAGGATATCCAGATATTCCAGACCAGCGCAGCTCGATGCCGACATGTGTCCGAGCTGCCGTCGCGCCGCCGGCGCCAGTTGGCGATCGAACTCCTTGCGGGCCTTGGGGCCGACGAAGCCGATCAGCGGCCGGTCGGGCGGCCTGCCGTGCACCGGCGCTCCGTCCACGGCGACGCCCTGCCCTTTGTGCACCACGCCCATCCGCCCCCGCGGCACGTCCAGGATCCAGCCGGCCACGGCCGACCTGTCCTGGACGAGGCAGATGATCATGGCGAAGCGGTCCTTGCCGGCGGCGAAGTTGGCGGTGCCGTCCAGCGGATCGACGATCCAACAGGCTTCGCCGGGACGACCGATCAGGTCGACCAGGCCGGGATCCTTTTCGACGGCCTCCTCGCCCACCACCGGCACGCCCGGCAGGATCCTGGCCAAGCCGGAGGCCAGGCGCTGCTCGGAGGCGACGTCCGCCACAGTGACGACGTCGCCGGGGCGCTTGAAACGGATTTCGTCCTTGGACAGCGTGCGGAAGCGCGGCAGCAGCTCTGCCGCCGCGGTCTCACGCATCAGATCGGCGACCCGTTGCGAATCGCCGGGGCTCAGCATCGCCTTAGCCGACGACTCCGAACAGATCCTCTTCCTTCAGGATCACGTGCTCGACGCCGTCGAGCTTCACTTCCGTGCCCGACCACTTGCCGTAGATCACCTTGTCGCCGACCTTCACGCC
>DATHNU010000887.1:0-2742 GCA_035485695.1 Reyranella sp.
CGGAGCGGTGGCCCTGCAGCGCCTTCTTCCAGCGCCAGCGATCGGCCGCCGCGAGCTGGCGGGCATGGGCGATGCCCACGACATTGCCGAGATAGCGCGCCGCCTTGCAGGCCTGAGCGCGCGTCAATTGCTCGATCTCGACCTTGAGGTCCTGCGGCAGCAATTCGCGCACGACCACCGGCTTGCCGAGAAATTCGGCGGCGATCATGCGATCGCCCAAAGCGGGCGCCAGCGCGCGCGCCGCCATGACCACGCGCTCGGCGCTGTTGGCGGGCATGCGGCCCGGCGCATCGTGGGCGCGCGGCGCGGCGGCATGGACCGCCTCCTTGATGTCGATCAAGCTGATCGCGGAGTCCTTGCCGGCCCGGCCGACGCGCAGCAGCACGGCGTAGCGCAGCCGGCCCAGCGAGCTGCAGCCCTTGACCCAATAGGCCGCGTCGAGCACCTCGACGGGCGCATCGTCCTTGCGCGAATGCAGCTGCGTGACGAGCCGGCGCAGCGACTCCGAATCGCCCAGGACGCCGATGGCGCGTCGTTCCTCCGGGCTCAGCGGCCAGAAGCGCTTGCCGAGCGGGATCTCCGGCTTCACGTCCTCGATGCGCTCCTCGGCGAGATGGCGCCAGCGCCGCCGGAAGGCGCGCTTCAGCACGCCGACTAGGGGATCGGGCACGGGAATCCATTCCTTGTCCTCGGCCGGACCGAGCGCATTGTCGTAGCCATCCATCATGTGCTCGACGATATGCGCCGTGGTCACGCCGGGGAGGTCCGAGCCGCGCGCGGCGGTGGCCAGCGACAGGCCGAGGCGAATGAGGTCGTGCGCCGGATTGCCGATGACGGCCTGGTCGAGGTCGCGGATCTGGATCGAGACCTTGCCCTTGGCATCGGCGACCGGCCCCAGGTTGCCGACATGGCAGTCGCCGCAGATCCAGATCGGCGGACCGTCGGGAATGAGATGTCCGTTCGACTGCTCGAGCCACTGGTAGAAGTTCTTGGTCGCGCCGCGCACATAGGCGTGGGCCGAACGCGCCATCTTGTAGCGCTGTTCGGCAAGCAGCCGGCCCTGCCGCTCGGCAATCGCGGGATAGGCGGTCTCGGTACCCGCGCGGGTTGGCATGGGCGAGGTATGCGCCCGGCCCGCTTGCCTGTCACTCCGCTTCACACCGGCGAGAGATCCTCGATCTCGTGCTGCAGCATGCGTTCCTGATCGTAGAGCAGGTCGGCCAGCGTATCGTCGATCGAGCGCATGGCGACCGTGACGTCGCGCGCCGTGGCGCCATGCTTCTCGGCCAACCGATCGAGGATCTCGCGGATCTCGGCCTTGGCCTCGGTGCGATCCTTCTCCAGCTCGGCCAGCCGCTCGACCGGGTCGATGCGGCTCTCGAGATGCCGCGCCCAGCCAGCCGGCAGATAAAGTTGCGTGCCCATCGCTAGGCCGCCCGCCGGCGCGCGCAGGGCTTCTTGCCGGTCTTCGTCTTGACGGTGCAGGCTTGGCTGGTCGCCGGATAGAGCGCGACCGGGCAGGTCACCGGCGAGAGGCGAAGATGCCCCTCCCACGACGGACGAACGGCCATGATGAGTCCCTTCCAAATCCCGGGGACTCAACACCGCCGAAACGCTGTCGTTGCCGCAATAACAAGGAGTCTAGATGGTGTGACCGTTCCCGCTTCGGCCTCGCAGATGTGGGCCGCGCGGCCATTCAAAAGGCTTCGGCGCCGGTACCTTTGTCGTCGTCGATGGCGAGAGCGGCTTTGCTCATCGCGAGCGCGCGGAGCCTGCAACTGACGGCCCGAGCGAAAGCGGTCGCCCGCATCGTGCGAAAGCTGTTGCCGGCGCGCCATGGGCTTCTCGCATGGGCATCGGCCAGCAGCTCGAGGCGAAGAAGCCGAAGATGAACCTGTTTGGCGCTGCGCCGACGCTTTGAACTCTTGCCGGAGACACGATTGGCCATGAGTCCTTTTATAGGCCCATCCGGCGCCGGGAACGTGCGAAATGCCACACAAAGTGAAGTCAGCGCGTCATTTGCTGGCAATCTTTGCGCTATTTGAAGGGTGGGCCCGGCGGTTCTGTTCCTCGGCGCCGGCCTGGCGGCTCTTTTAAGGGGCCGCGGCAAGGCTGCGCGACCGGGATCATGAGCCGCACTCCCGCAAATCCGCTGCAAGCCAAACGTGTGGGTTGACCTATCGGAACACGCCCGAGAAGAAAATCGCCAGGCCGAAGAAGGCGATCGCCACCGCCAGCAAGGGCACGCCGAGCGCGACCTTGAGCTCGAGCACGGCATTCGAGGGGTTCTTCGGATCGTAATGCACGAGCACCAGGTTGCCCGTGGGATAACGCGCCGCCGCGGCTTCGGCGATGGGCTGGGAGGATGCCGACTTCCCGCCGAAGCTCACCTGCGTGCTGTGGTACTCGTGATCGTTCACCCGATATGAATATTCGACCACCGGCTCGTAGAAGGTCGTGAGGGTGCCGCTCTGCGCGCCGCCGACCCGCTTGCGATAATGCTCGACGCCGCTCTTGACGATGCGCCCGCCGATGGCCGGCCAGCCCGACGCCTCGGCGACCTGGCGGCGCGCCATCCACAGCATGGCCACCAGCATGACCCCGCCCAGGGTGAAGAAGGCCATGCCCGGCAGGAAGGCCTTCTCGGGGAAATACGCCGACAGCCCCTCGAAGATGGCCGAGATGTTCCAGAACGCCGCCAGCACCACGAGGCCGCCCAGGAAGATCGCGGCGGCGATCGCG
>DATHNU010000888.1:0-2575 GCA_035485695.1 Reyranella sp.
CGGGAGTCCCGCCCAGCAAAGTCTTCGCCCGCTCCGTCTTGGCCTCGAAGAAGGTGTAGGAGAGCGTAATGGTGCGAATGTTGTCGTAGCGCCGATCCTTGTCCATCTCGGGATCGACGAAGAATATCACGGGCATGTCGACCGACTGGCCGGGCTGCAGCAGCTGCTCGGTGAAGCAGAAGCATTGCAGCTTGTTGAACCACGGGCCGGCAGGCTCCGGCGTGACGTTGTAGGTCGCGGTGCCGACGATCGGCCGCTGCGAGACGTTGGTCGCGCGAAAGTAGACCAGCTTCTCCTCGCCCAGCCGCACCTGGACCTCGCGCTCGACCGGCTGGAAGCGCCACGACAGGTTGGGATCGACGTTGGAATCGAAGCGCACGGCCACGGTGCGCGACAGCACCGGGCGCTCACCTTCCTGGGCCACGATCGGCGTGCCGGCAAAGCCCGTCGCCTTGCAGAACATCTCGTAGAGCGGCGAAGCGGCATAGGCGAGCGCCAGCATGCCGCCCACGACGGCGACCAGGCGCCAGGCCAGACGCGCATTCCGGTCGGGGGCGGCGGCCCTCATCCCTGGCCTCCCATGCGCACCAGGGTGAGCAGGAAGAAGATCGCCGCGAGCGCCAGCAGGAAGACCGCCATGAACAGGTTCTTGCCGCGTTGGCGGCGGTGCATGTCGGTATCGCCCGGACGGCGGTCTTCGGTCATGGCGACGCTCATCCGGCCAGTATCCGGGCCACGACCCCGTCGAGCGGCAGGGCGGCGAACAGGACGGCGAGATAGAGCAGCGAAAAGCGGAACATCCGGCGGGCCGCCGGGAAGGCGCGGCGGTCGTCGGCGGTGCGCCACACCACGACGGCATGGCCGATGAAGGCCACGCTCAGCGCCAGCGCCACGCCGCCATAGAACCAGCCGACCGCGCCTAAAAGGGTCGGCGCCAGCGCCACCGGCAGCAGCACCAGCGTATAGAGCAGCATCTGGCTCTTGGTCTCGCGCGGGCCGGCGACCACCGGCAGCATGGGCACGCCGGCGCGGCGATAGTCGTCGCTGCGATAGAGCGCCAGCGCCCAGAAATGCGGCGGCGTCCACAGGAAGATCAGCAGGAAGAGTGCGATGCCGACCGCCGATACGTCACCGGTGATGGCCGCCCACCCGATCATCGGCGGGAAGGCGCCGGCGGCGCCGCCGATCACGATGTTCTGGGGCGTCCGGCGCTTCAGCCAGATCGTGTAGATGAAGACATAGAACAGGATCGCCGCCGCCAGCAGCGCCGCGGCGACATAGTTGGTAGCGACCGCCATCAGCAGGATGGAGAAGATCGACAGCAGCACGCCCAGCCCCAGCGCATCGTCGGGCGCGACACGGCCGGCCGGCAGCGGCCGATTGGCCGTGCGCGCCATCAGCGCATCGAGGTCGCGCTCGTACCACATGTTGATGGCGCCGGCGGCTCCCGAGCCCAGCGCGATCGCCAGCACCGCGAGGGCGGCGGCGAAGGGGTGCGCGTGCCCCGGCGCGATCAGCACGCCGACCAGCCCGGTGAACACCACCAGCGACATGACGCGGGGCTTCAGCAGGTCGACATAGTCCCGCACGCGCGTCGGCGGCGCCGCTTCGAATGCCCTGGTCAGGATCTGTGTCGTATCGCTCATCGCCTTCAAGGCGAAGGCGCCCGCCCTATTGGATAATCAGGGGGCGCCTCCGCTCCTCGATCAATGGTGCGCCGTGGGCGAGATGTGCGGCAGTTCCTCGAACGTGTGGAAGGGCGGCGGCGACGCCACCGTCCATTCCAAGGTCGTGGCGCCCTCGCCCCAGTAGTTGGCGCCGACCCGCCGGCCGTAGAGCATCCCGCCGAACACGACGAAGACCAGCCAGAAGATGGTCGAGCCGAACGAAATGAAGGCGCCGACCGAAGAGATGAAGTTCCAGTGCGCCATCGCGTCGGGATAGTCGACGTAGTGGCGCGGCATGCCGGCGAGGCCGCTGAAATGCATCGGGAAAAAGGTCAGGTTCACGCCGATGAAGGTCGTCCAGAAGTGGATCTGGCCCGCCCATTCCGGATATTGCCGGCCGGTCATCTTGCCGAACCAGTAGTAGAACCCCGCGAACATGCCGAACACGGCGCCCAGCGACAGCACGTAGTGGAAGTGCGCGATCACGTAGTAGGTATTGTGCAGCGCGTAGTCCACGCCGGCATTGGCCAGCACGACGCCGGTGACGCCGCCCACGGTGAACAGGAAGATGAAGCCGATCGCCCACAGCATCGGCACTTCGAGGCGGATCGAGCCGCCCCACATGGTGGCGATCCAGCTGAAGATCTTCACGCCGGTCGGCACCGCGATCACCATGGTGGCGGCCACGAAATAGGCGCGCGTATCGACGTCCATGCCGACGGTGAACATGTGGTGCGCCCACACGACGAAGCCCACGACGCCGATCGCCACCATCGCGTAGGCCATGCCGAGATAGCCGAAGATCGGCTTCTTCGAGAAGGTCGAGATGATGTGGCTGACGATGCCGAAGGCCGGCAGGATCATGATGTACACCTCGGGATGGCCGAAGAACCAGAAGAGGTGCAGGA
>DATHNU010000889.1:0-2188 GCA_035485695.1 Reyranella sp.
CTCGATGCGGCCCCGGGCACGGCGCAGCAGGTCGCCCAGGCGCTTGAGGTCGGCGAGCTGCCAGGCCGCGTCCTGGCGGGTGGCGCGCAGCAGGATGTGGTCGGGCTCGTGCTTGCGCAGCGCGTCGTAGATCAGGTCGGAGCTGAAGGTGACCTGGCGGCGCGACTTCTCCTCGCCGGGAAAGCGCCGCTCGATCAGGCCGGCGATCACCGCGACGTTGCGGAACGAGCGGCGCAGCATCGACGATTCGTCCATCCAGGCCTCGAGGTCGTCGCCCAGCATGTCCTCGTCGAACAGCTGGTCGAGCTGCGCCTTGGTGGGCGGCCGCAAGCCCCAGATGCCCAGCACGTAATCGGTGGCGACGAAGCCCAGCGGCTTCAGACCCATGCGCTCCATGCGGCGCGTCAGCAGCATGCCGAGCGTCTGGTGCGCGTTCCGGCCCTCGAAGCAGTAGGCGACGATGAACTGCTTGCTGCCGCGTGGAAAACCCTCGATCAGCAGGCGGTCGCTTGCCGGCAAGGTCGAGCGGATGCGTTGCACGCGCAGCCATTCACGCACCTCCGCGGGCAGCTTCGAGTGCCGCGACGGATCTTGCAGGATGCCGCGCACCCGGGCAGCCAGGAAAGTCGAGAGCGGCAGGCGGCCGCCGCCATAGGCCGGCACCTTGGGATCGCCGCCGGTCGCCGGGGAACACTGCGCCACCAGCTCCTTCACCCCCTCGAAGCGCAACAGGCGTCCGGCGAAGACAAAGGTATCGCCCGCCACCAGCCCCTGGATGAAGGCCTCCTCGACCTCGCCCAGCACCGGCCCGCGCCGCATCTTCACCTTGATCAGCGGCAGCTCGACAATGGTACCGACATTCATGCGGAACTGCCGCGCCACCATCGGCGAGGCCAGCATCCAGCGGCCGTCGGGCAGCTTCTTCAGCCGATGCCAACGCTCGTAGGCCGCCAGCGCATAGCCGCCGGTCGCCACGAAGTCGAACGTGTCGTCGAAATCCTGGCGCGGCAGGTCGCGATAGGGCTGGGCGCTCCGCACCTCGGCGAAGAAGGCCTCGCGGTCGATCGGCTGGGCGCAAGCGGTGCCGATGATGTGCTGGGCCAGCACGTCGAGGCAAGGCGGCCGCGGCGGATCGCCGTCGAGCTCGCGCGCCTCGATGGCCTCGAGCGCCGCCAGGGACTCCAGCACCTCGAAGCGGTTGGCCGGCGCGATCATGGCGCGGCTCGGCTCGTCGAGTCGGTGGTTGGCGCGGCCGATCCTCTGCATCAGCCGGCTCACGCCCTTGGGCGCGCCCATCTGGATCACCAGGTCGACATCGCCCCAGTCGATGCCGAGATCGAGCGACGAGGTCGCGACCACGGCGCGCAGCTTGCCCGCCGCCATCGCCGCCTCGACCTTGCGCCGCTGCTCGACCGCCAGCGAGCCGTGATGCAGGCCGATCGGAAGGTTATCCTCGTTGATGCGCCACAGCCGGTCGAACACCAGCTCGGCTTGCGCCCTTGTGTTCACGAACACGATCGAGGTCTTGTGCTGGCGGATGATGTTGTAGACCTCGGGCACCGCGTGATGGCCCATGTGGCCGCCCCACGGCAGTCGCTCCTGGGCATCGATGAGGCTCACCACCGGCTGCGCGCCAGACTCGCCCTGTACGATCTCGACCTCGTCCTTGACGGCCAGGAAGTCCGCCATCTCGGGCGGATTGGCGACCGTGGCCGACAGGCCGACGAAGCGCACATGGGGCGCCAGCGAGGCCACGCGCGCCAGGCAAAGCGCCAGGTGGTGGCCGCGCTTGCTGGTGGCGAAGGAATGCAGCTCGTCCACGATCAGGCATTTCAGGCTGGCGAAGAACTGCGCCGCATCGGGGTAGGACAGCAGCAGCGCCAGCGATTCCGGCGTGGTCATCAGCAGATCCGGCGGCCGCTCGCGCTGGCGCAGCCGGCGGCTTTGCGGCGTGTCGCCGGTCCGGCTCTCGGCCCGCACCGGCAGCTGCATCTCGGCGATCGGCATCTCGAGGTTGCGGCGGATGTCGGTGGCCAGCGCCTTCAAAGGCGAGATGTAGAGCGTGTGCAGCTCGCCCTTGCCTTTCTTGTGGGCGAGATCCTGGCCTTTGAGGCGACGCTCGGTGAGCTCGATCAGCGACGGCAGGAAGCCCGCCAGGGTCTTGCCGCCGCCGGTCGGCGCAATCAGC
>DATHNU010000890.1:0-3502 GCA_035485695.1 Reyranella sp.
TGATCCCGATCGCCACCCGCATCGGCCATCTGCGCAGCCGTCCTGGACCGCGCGACCAGGCGATGCGCCAGGCACGGTCGTGCTATGACCATCTCGCCGGCCGACTGGCCGTGACCCTGCTCGACCGCTGGCTGGCGCGCAGGGTGATGAGCCAAAGCGGAGAGACGCTGCATCTCACGAACTCCGGCCGCCGACACCTGGAACGTCTGGGGATCGACATCGCCACCCTGGAGCACGCTAAGCGGCCGATGTGCCGGACCTGCATCGACTGGAGCGAGCGGCGGCGGCATCTCGGCGGCGGACTGGGCGCCGCCATCCTCGACCACGTGCTCGAGCGGCGCTGGGCGGTGCGCGAGGGGCGCAGCCGCGTGGTGCGGTTCAGCCCGCGCGGGGAGCAGAGCTTCGTGCGCTGGTATTCAGGCGCGTGAAGGGCATAAACGGCACGCGTTCGCGCCGGGTGACGCGCGGCAGCAGGCCCGCGACTGCCTCCTTGAAATGCGCGGTCATCTCATGCGCGGCCCAGCCCGCCGCGTCGACATAAAGCTCGAAGACGAAGAACAGCGCCGGATTGCCGGGCGAGCGATAGGGCAGGAAGAGTTTGACGCCTGGTTCGGCCATCGTGGGCTCCACCATCACGTCGAGGATAGTGGCGACGCTGTCCTCGTCGCCGGGTTTGGCCTCGATCGTGATTGCCACGACGAAGCCGTCATTGAGGTCGGTCGGTGTGAAGCTGGGTGTTTGCATGGCCGGAGAATGCCACGTCGCTCGCCCTGGACACTTTGGTCAGGGCCGAACTGTGCCCGTTCGACGTCGCTATTCCCCCTGCCCCAGCAACGTGCCGGCGCGGCGCGACAGGCGGAAGAACCACTGGAAGATCTGGAAGCCCACGATCAGGTAGGCCACCGACAGGGCAAAGGCGATGGCCAGCATGTCCCAGTGCACGGTCTTCTCGGCCAGGATGGCCCGCATGCCCTCGAAGACGTAGGCCGGCGGCAGGCCCCAGGAGATGACCTGCAGCCAGTGCGGCAGCACCGTCACGGGGTAGTAAACGCCGCTCACCGGCATCAGGATGAACACGGCGGCCCAGGCGAAGCTTTCCGCACTCTGGCCGACGCGCATGATCATGCCCGACATGGCAAGCCCGATCGACCAGGAGAACATCTGCAGGATGGCGAAGAAGGCGACCAGCGGCAGGCCGAGCGAGTAGATCGAATAGCCGAAGAACGCCCATGCCATCAGCGACACCGGAACCAGCCCGAGCAGCGTGCGCAACAGGGCGGCGATGATGATGCCCGTCGCCATCTCCCAGGAGCGGATGGGACTCACGAACAGATGGCCGAGGTTGCGCGACCACATCTCCTCGAGGAAGGCGATCGACAACGAGAGATTGCCGCGCACCACCACTTCCCACAGCAGCAGGCCCGACAGCAGCACGCCCGCCGCCTGGGCCACGAACGAGGCCTGCGGCAGCAGGTACTGGGTCATGAAGCCCCACATCACCATCTGCACCGCCGGCCAGTAGATCGAATCGACCAACCGCATGATCGAGCTGCGCCAGATGTAGATATGGCGCATCACCAGCGCATAGATTCGCTCGACGGAACCGCTCACGACGCCGCTTCCTTCTTGTTCAGCGTATCGAGTCCACGACCGCGGCCGCGCGCCATGTCGAGGAACACCTCTTCCATGTCCTCGCGGCCGAAGCGCTCGATCAGTTCGCGCGGGCTGCCGCGCTCGAAGACGCGGCCGGCCTGCAGCAGGATCACGTCGTCGCACAACCGCTCGACCTCGCTCATGTTGTGCGAGGCGAGCATGATGGTGGCATGGGTCTCGTGCTGGTAGTCCTTGAGATAGCCGCGCACCCAGTCGGCGGTGTCAGGATCGAGCGAGGCCGTCGGCTCGTCGAGCAGCAGAACCTCGGGACTGTTGATCAGCGCCTTGGCGAGCGCCACCCGGGTCTTCTGTCCGGCCGAGAGCTTGCCCGACCGACGGTCGAGGAACGGCCCGATCTGCATGTGCTCGGCGATCTCGTCGATGCGGCGGGCCAGGTCCCTGACGCCATAGAGCCGGCCGTAGAACAGCAGGTTCTGGCGGACCGTCAGGCGATGCGGCAGGTCGACATAGGGCGAGGAGAAGTTCATGCGCGGCAGGGCGGCGTAGCGCCGCTTCAGCATGTCGACGCCCAGCACGCGGATCTCGCCCGCGGTCGGTTCGAGCAGCCCCAGCAGCATGGCGATGGTCGTGGTCTTGCCCGCGCCGTTGCCGCCCAGCAGCCCGAGCACGGCGCCGCGCGGCACCGAGAAGGTCAGATCGTCAACCGCGACGACCTCGCCGTACACCTTGCGCAGATGCCGGACGTCGATGGAGAGGGTGTCGGACATGGCCGCATCATAACGCCTTGATCGCGGCTTCGATGCGGTCGAGGCCCTTGCTCAGCCGCTCTGCACCGGAGGCGAAACAGAGGCGCACATTGCCCTCTCCGCCCGGCCCGAACGCCTCGCCCGGCGCCAGGCCGACCTTGTAGTCCTTCGCCAGGCTCTTGCAGAAGGCCATGGTGTCCTTGACGCCGTCGACGGCGAAGAAGGCGTAGAACGCCCCCTCGGGCCGCGCGATGGTGATGCGCGGATGGGCCGACAGGCGCTGGAAGACAAGTTCGCCGCCGGCCCGGCAGCGCTCGACCATCTCGGTGATGAAGCCGTCGCCCTTGTCGAGCGCCGCGATCGCCCCCCTTTGCAGGAAATGCGGCACGCCCGACGTGTTGATCTGCACCAGCTTGGCGAATTGCTCGCCGAGATGGGCGGGATGCGTCAGCCAGCCGACCCGCCAGCCCGTCATGGCCCACGGCTTGGAGAAGGAGTTGAGCACGATCAGCGGATCGTCCGGCCCGGCCTGCTCGAGGAACGAGGGCGCGACAGGCCGGGTGTAGATCAGGCGCGCATATACCTCGTCGGCCATGATCCACACACCGCGCGACTTCGCAAAGTCGAGCAATGCGCGCTGCTCGTCGGAACTCATCGTCCAGCCCGTGGGATTGCCCGGCGAATTGACGAAGATTGCGCGCGTGCGATCGTCGACCGCGTCGAACACCTTCTGCAGGTCGAGTGTCCAGCGGCCGTCCGGCTTGCGGTCGAGCGCCACATATTTCGGCTCGCCGCGCACCAGCTTGGTCGCCGAGGTGATGTTGGGCCAGATCGGCGAGACGATGACGATATTGTCGCCGGGATCGAGCAGGAGCTGGCAGGAAAGCAGGATCGCCTGCATGCCGCCCGTCGTGACCGTCAACCGATCGACCGGGCATTTGATGCCGTAGAGGCGCTCCGTGTAGGCCGAGAGGGCCGCGCGCAGTTCGGGGATGCCGCGTTGCCAGGTATAGAATGTCTCGCCGGCCTGCAGGCCCTTGGCCGCCGCGTCGCGCACGAAGTCGGGCGTCACGAGGTCGCCCTCGCCGAACCACAGCGGCACCACCTCGGGATCGCCGAATACGCTCATCGACACTTCGGCG
>DATHNU010000891.1:0-4305 GCA_035485695.1 Reyranella sp.
ACCTCACCAACGCCTACCTGCTGCGCAAGGAGCTGGTGCGGATGGGCTGCCTGTTCCAGTCGACCACCGACACCGAGGTCATCAACCACCTGATCGCGCGCTCGAACTATTCGACCGTGGTCGACCGCCTGATCGACGGGCTGGGTCGCGTCAAGGGCGCCTACTCGCTGCTGCTGCTGACCAACGAGGCGCTGCTCGGCGTGCGCGACCCGATGGGCGTGCGGCCGCTGGTGATCGGCCGCTTCGAGGATGCCTGGATCCTGACCTCCGAGAGCTGCGCGCTCGACATCATCGGTGCGCGCTTCGTGCGCGACGTCGAGCCGGGTGAGATCGTCATCATCGACGGCAACGGCCTGCGCTCGATCAAGCCATTCGCCAAGCAGCCGCGCCGCTTCTGCGTGTTCGAGCACATCTATTTCGCGCGGCCCGATTCGCGGGTCGAGGGCGTCGGCGTCTACGATGCCCGCAAACGCATCGGCATGGAGCTCGCCAAGGAAAGCCCGGTCGACGCCGACGTGGTCGTGCCGGTGCCCGACTCCGGCGTGCCGGCGGCGATCGGCTATGCCTCTCAGTCGGGCCTGCCGTTCGAGCTCGGCATCATTCGCAACCACTATGTCGGCCGCACCTTCATCGAGCCGGTCGACCAGATCCGCCATCTCGGCGTGCGCCTGAAGCACAACGCCAACCGCGGCCTGATCGACGGCAAGCGCGTGATCCTGGTCGACGATTCGATCGTGCGCGGCACCACCTCGATGAAGATCGTCGAGATGGTGCGTCAGGCCGGCGCCCGCGAGGTGCATATGCGCATCGCCGCCCCGCCCACGACCAATCCCTGCTTCTACGGCATCGACACGCCCGAGCGCGACAAGCTGCTCGCCTCGCACTACGACGTCGCCGGCATGGCGAAGTTCATCAAGGTCGATTCACTGGCCTTCGTGTCGATCAACGGTCTCTATCGCGCCATGGGCAAGCCCGGCCGCGACCCCAGCCAGCCGGCCTTCTGCGACGCCTGCTTCACCGGCGACTATCCGATCTCGCTCGACGACCAATTGGGCGTCGAGGATCGCCAGCTCTCCCTCCTCGTCGAGTCGGCCTGAGGCTTCCCACGTGGGCGCCGCTCAAGCCGGTCGGCTTGCCGGTCGCCTGGCGCTGATCACCGGCGCCTCGCGCGGCCTGGGGGCCGCCGCTGCGCTGGCCTATGCGCGCGAGGGCGCGCATTGCGTGCTGGTCGCCCGCACCGTGGGCGGCCTCGAGGCCGTCGATGACCAGATCAAGGCGCTGGGCGGCTCGGCCACCCTGGTGCCGCTCGATGTCACCGACGGGCCGGGCATCGATCGCCTGGGCGCGGCACTCTACGAGCGCTACGGCCGGCTCGACGTGCTGCTGGGCAATGCCGGCATCCTGGGCACGCTATCGCCGGTCGGCCATATCGAGCCCACGATCTTCGAGCGGGTCATGGCGGTGAACGTCACCGCCAACTGGCGTCTGATCCGTTCGCTCGATCCGCTGCTGCGCCGATCCGACGCCGGCCGCGCCATCTTCGTGACGTCGGGCATCTCGCGCAAAGCGGTGCCCTACTGGGGCGCCTATGCCGCCAGCAAG
The DNA here is from genome assembly GCA_035485695.1 of Reyranella sp. Lineage (GTDB taxonomy): Bacteria > Pseudomonadota > Alphaproteobacteria > Reyranellales > Reyranellaceae > Reyranella. The sequence continues at coordinate 1,603 of DATHNU010000891.1, forward strand.
GCCGCGCTCGACATGCTGGTCGGCATCTATGCCGCCGAGGTCGCGCACACCAACGTGCGCGTGAACCTGTTCAATCCGGGCCCGATCCGCACGACCCTGCGCGCCCAGGCCTTTCCCGGCGAAGACCCGGCGAACCAGACGCCGCCCGAAGCGCATGCCGAGGCGCTCATTCGCCTCGCCCTGCCGTCCTGCACGATGACCGGCGAATGGGTGGCGGGCGACGAGGCGCTGGGCGCCTGATTCAAGGCTTCGCGGCGGCGCCGATGGACCGCGCATTGACGCGGTCGACCGCCCCATCGACGCAGAGCTTCAGGGACGCGGCGGCCTGCCAGTGGCCGATCTTCGGATCGCTGGCATTTTCCGCCGCCAGCGCCTTGTTCAGGCACGCCTCGAAGGTCGGCACTTCATCGGCATTGGCTGTCTGCGCCAGGGCGCGCTTGGTCTTGGGGATGAGCTGATCGTACGGGCCGCCGCCCGACGTCCAGGCCAGATAATCGGACAAGGCGCCAAGCGCCCTCAGCAACTGTCCCGGATCGGCCGGCTTCGGCCCGGCGACGACCTGATCGAGATAGGCGACGACGATGTTGAGGGCCGCATCGCTGCTCCCGGTGAGATCGGCGGAGCGCCGATAGAGCGCGGCGGCTTCCTCGTACTTGCCCGCCGCGCGCACCACATTGCCCCAGGCGACGAGGGTTCCGGCCGACGTCGGATCCTTGGCATCAGCCGCCTCGAATTTCGCCATCGCCTTGCCCAAGACTTCGAGTTCGCTGGCCTGGCCGGTGGCCACGGTCACCACGCCCGACTTCGTCCGCCGGTGCGCCGCGATCATCCACTGCCGATAGAGCAGCATTCCTTCGAGGCGGCCGACCAAGGCATCCAGACTGGCGCTGCGTCTGGCGGGAATCGTGTGGAGCTGCGCCTCGGCTTCGGCGAAGGTCTGCTCGGCCAGCCTGAGCCGCCACTGCAGCAGCGAGGCGGGATCGTCGCTCCAGCCCAGGCTCGGCGTGCTCTGATGTATGGCGACGCCTTTGTCGAGATACGCCCCCATCAGGATGGCGATGGCGGTCGGCGAGGTGGACATCAGCTTCTGGAATTCGCGAAAGCGCGCGATAGCCTGATCGAGCTCGGACAGCTGCTGCTGCAAGCCCAGCCCGGCCAGGGCCGCCGAGCGCGCCATATGGATCTGGCCATAGAGGTAAAGCACCCACGGCCGGTCGCTCTTGCGCTTGCTGTCGAGCACCTTGGCGAGGAGTTTTTGTGTGTCGTCGAAGCTGCAGCGCATTCGACGGTTCTGAATGCCGTGCTCTTCGCGCTGCAAGTCGGCAAGCTCCGGCGCCATGCCTGCGTCCAGTGTGTTGCACTCCGCCTGCTCGCGCTGGAAAACGTAGGAGGCTGCCACTTTCGGGTCTTGGAACGTTATCGCGTTCAGCGCGATGCATTCGAAGACGGCATCGAGCGTGTGTTCACCTTCGGGCTGACAGTTCACGATCGATGCCGGATCGCCCGCAATCCCTGTCACCGCCGAATATCCATCAGGCGGCGGCCGCCGTGCCAGGGCGGAGCGCACCGTCATCGGCGTCCCGCCGAACAACGCCACGATTTCACGCGCTGCGCCGCCAAGGCTGAGGGGCGAACCCGGGATCTGCAGATCGATCCGATGGATCTCCTCGTCGACATGGGCTCTTTGCCATTCCTGGGCGCCGGCGCGCTGAATCCGATCGAGGTGCTGCGCAATCTGCCGGGCCGCGACCTCGGGCGTCGGCGCGTCGGCTGCATCCGCGGATTTCACGACGACCGGCTCGATGACAATTCCACCGATCGAAAGCTCGCGGACGATCGCCGCCACGACAATGATGGCGGCTGCCGTGACCGCGACCGCGACGACCACCTTGCGCAAGCTGTCGAGCCAGCTCGCGATCCGGTCAAACGACGGCCGAAGCCCCGCTGGCGGCTGTGTCCTGGGTTGCGTGTCGTCCGGCATGCTGGCCCCCGCCCTTCACGCAGTGGTCGATCCTATGGTTGCATAGAAGACCTTGGCAACACGCCGACTGTCTATCGCTGTTTCTTCGCCCGGCTGGCGAAAGGATTGTTCGGTTTGCGCATGGCCAGCCGGATCGGCACGCCCGGCAGGTCGAAGTCGTCGCGCAGGCGATTGGTCAGATAGCGCAGATAGTCGTCGCCCAATTCCTGGGGCTGGCTGACCGACAGCACGAAGGTCGGTGGCCGTTTCTTGATCTGGGTCATGAAGCGCAGCCGGATGCGCCGCCCCTTGGCGAGCGGCGGCGGATGCAGCGTCTCCATTTCGCGCAGCCAGCGATTGAGCTTGGGCGTCGGCACGCGCTTGTTCCAGGTGTCGTAGGTCTCGAACACCTTGGGCATCAGCCGCTCGACGCCACGGCCGTTGAGCGCCGAGAAGCCCACGATCGGCACGTCCTTGACCTGGGCGAACGACGCTTCCAGCCGGTCGGCGAGCTTGCGCCACGCCCGGCTCGACGCCTTCTGGTCGTCGGCCAGAAGGTCGGTCTTGTTGACCGCGATCACCAGGGCGCGGCCTTCGTCGATCACCCGGCCGGCGATGGTGAGATCCTGCTTCTCGGCCATGTCGGCGGCATCGAGCACCACGACCACGACGTCGGCCAGCCGGATGGCGTCCAGCGTGTCGGCCACCGACGCCGCTTCGAGCTTGGCGTCGATGCGGCTGCG
>DATHNU010000892.1:0-4686 GCA_035485695.1 Reyranella sp.
CTAACGCCCCCAGCAGAGGAAGTGCGGGTTCTCCCAGCCGGGCTTGCCGTAGCGCAACGGGGCGCCATCGAGCGTGACGACGCGGCCGCCGGCGGCCTGCAGCACCGCCTGCGGCGCGGCGGTGTCCCATTCCATGGTGCGTCCGAACCGCGGGTAGAGATCCGCGACGCCCTCGGCCAGGCGGCAGAATTTCAGGGCAGAGCCGTAATTCAGCGTGCGCGCGACATGCCGACCGGCAAGGAATTTCTCAAGTTGCGCGGTGTCGCCGTGCAGGCGGCTGGCGACGACGGTCAGACCGTCCTCGGGCGGGGTGCGGGTGTGGATCGCCGCCTCGCCCGAGCGGTCGCGCTTCCAGGCGCCGGCACCGACGATGCCGGTGAACATTTCTTCCAATGCCGGGATCGCCACGACACCGAGCGCCATGCGTCCGTCGCGAACCAGGCCGATGTTGACGACGAACTCGTCCTTGCCGCCGGCGAACTCGCGCGTGCCGTCCAGCGGATCGACCAGCCAGAACGCGGGCGCGGGCTCGGTGATGCGGCCGGCGGCGACTTCCTCCTCGGCAATGACCGGAAGGGTGGGCGTGGCGGCGCGCAGGCCGGCGACGATGATTGCCTCGGCGGCGTGATCGGCCTCGGTGACGGGGGACAGATCGAGCTTCTGCTCCACGGCGAATCCGCGCGCGCGGACAGCGAGGATCGCGGCGCCGGCCTGTTCGGCCAGGCGAACGGCGAGCGCCAGCAGGGCATGGTCATCCATCGCCCGGTGATACTGGTGCGATGCGGCGGTGGCAACGCGGGGTTCGAGGGGTGGTGCAATGGGTGACCGGGGTTGCGCCGGCCGGTGGTGTGATGCCGCACACCATTCCGCTGTGAGGTGCCTCACTGCGGCACGGCGCCGGATCCTGCAAGGTCCCGCCGACGCGACCGGGAGGGTTGCGGAAGAGGGGTACGAGCCATGCTGGAGATGATCACAGTCCACTTCATGCCATCGACGCCGGCGACGGAGGAGCGCGCGACGCCGCGCGCTGGTCGTCTGGCACGGGAGGCGATGACCCTCGCGATGGGCTGCGTCGCGGCTGTGGGGATTACGCTGGGGCTCTACCTGGTGGCTCCCGCGGAGTTGCGGGATGGCATCGTGACGGCATTCCTCGGGTTCGACCAGCCGATCAAACAGCCGTTCGGCGCGCCGCACTCGCATCCGCCGCTACCCTGAGAGGGCAGCGATCAGCGCGATCCCGGCGGCGAGGGCGGCCAGCGCCACGGCGTGAGCCCGGAGAGGGTGGCGGTGCGCGGATTCGCTCGGCCGGTGGTCTCGGCCGCAGAGCACCACGAGGTAGTAGCGCGCCCAGGGCAGCCTGACATGGCGGCGGAGGTCGAGGGCGTGCTCCATCGTGTAGCGCATGCCGAAGGCGCGCTGGATGGCGGTAAGCTGCGTCGTGGTGAAGCTGGCGCGTAGGTCGGGCGGGACGCGGGCCAGGAAGCGGGCGATGAAGGCGTCGGCAGGAGAATGGCACGCTTGCGTCAACGGTTTGGCAACCTTTGCCCGTCAAATATTGCCAGATGGTTAACGCCTGGGCGCGGCCCGGTCAAGGACGGGTTGCGTTACATGCAGTCGTATTCAGCGACTTTCAGGCGATCAGCCCGGGCGAGGTGTGCTCATCGAGCGGCCAGATTGGGCGCTGCACGCGGGTGTAGGGGATGCGGCGGTAGTCGCGGCTGAGCGGGCCGTCGGAATCGACGTAGATCACCTGCTTCGCAATTGGCCCGAACGCCGCCATGAAATGATTGGTCGACTTCACCACCACCAACTTGCGCTGGGTCGGCTCGATGTCGAGGTTGCGGAACAGTTCGAGGCCGAGCGCCTGGGTGCGGTTGGTGATGAGCACGACCTCGACGCCGGCGACCTTGATCGCGGCGCAATCACCGAGCGGCACCTGGGTTGGGCCGAAGCTTTGCCAGGCGTCGCGTTTCAGGGCGGTGACCGTTACGGTGGCATCGATCGGCTGGCCGGAGGTCGGGCCGATCTTGCCGCCGAAGCGCAGTGGGAAGCTGGCACCGCGGCCGGCATCGAAACAAAGCCGCACGGCGATGGGGTCCCAGATCGGGCCGAGTGCGGTGCCCTGCGCGTCGCGCTCGATCAGGCGGCGCAGGATGGAGGTGTTGTCGGAGGGCGCGCCGCCGCCGGCGTTGTCGGCGGGATCGGCCATGACGACGGGGCTGTCGTTGGCGGCGAGCGCGGCGGTGATGCCGTCCTCGGTTGACAGATACGTCGGAGCGGTCTTGCCGCGCATCGAGACGAATTCCTTGCCGATCGCGGTGGCGAGTGCGTCGGCCTTGGCCTTGTCGTTGTCGGTGACGGCGATCAGGCGTGTGCCCATCTCCTTGACGTCGGCCCAGGGGAAGCCGTGGCCGATCGAGAGCGACAGCACGCCGTCCTTGCCCTCCATCGCGGACAGCTTGTCGACGAAGCCGCGCATGGGCTCGCGCGTGGTGTGGAAGATGCCGATCATCTTGCAGTCGAACACGCCCATCACCGGCCTGGTGCGGCCCTCGATGGCGCCCTCGATCACGGTGAAGAGATCGTCGGCGCGCTCCGGCACGTCGATATGCGGATATTCCTTGAACAGCACGAGCGCGGTGGCGTCACGCAGGGTGCCTTCGCCGATATTGCAATGAAGATCGAGCTCGGCGCCCACGGGCACGTCCGGCCCGACGATCCTGCGCACGCCGGCCAAAAGGTCGCTTTCGCAGTCGTCGTAGCCCTCGGCCACCATGGCGCCGTGCATGGACAGCAGCACGCCGTCGACCGGCATCGCCGCCCTGAGGTCGGCCAAAATCTCGTCGCGGAAGGCTTCGTAGACCTTCTTCACCGTCCTGCCGGCGGGCATGGCGAAGGCGCAGAGGCTTTCGACCACCTGCCAGCCCTTGGCCTCGGCGCGGCCGCGCCACACCGCGAGCGGGGCGCCGAACATCGGCACGTTCTTGCCGTAGCTGCCCTTGCGAAAGAGGCAGGTTTCCTCGAAGAGCTGGTGGCCGGTGGGAATGGAGGCGAAGGTGTTGGTTTCGGTGCCGAGCGTGGCGGTAAAGATCTTTTTCATGGGGCGCGATCTTGGAGAGGCCAGGCACCGCGGGCAAGCGCGTCACGACGGCGGTATCGTCGCAATCACGTCGGCCACCAGGCGGGCCACGACATCCATGTCGTCCCGCGGGGTGAAAGCGCTGCCCAGGCGCACCACGACCAGGTGCTGCGAGGGCACGACGATGACGTACTGTCCCATCGCACCGCGGGCGAAGAAGGCGTCGGCCGGAATGCCGCGCGCGATGCGGTAACGCTGGCCTTCACCGTCGCCGCGGTTGGTCCAGAAGCCCGCGGCATAGCCGTAGTATTCGCTGCCCGGCGTCGGCGCGGCCGAATAGTCGACCCAGCCCGGCGGCAGCAGGCGCTCGCCGCCGACCACGCCATCGTTCAGGTAGAGCAGGCCGAAGCGCGCCCAGTCGCGCGCCGAAGCCAGCATGTGGCTGGAGCCGATGGGCGTGCCCGTGGCATCGAACTCGAGGGTGACGTGATGCATGCCGAGCTTGTCGAACAGCTCGCGCCGGGCGAAGGCCAGCACCGAGGCGGCGTCGCCGCCCGTGCGGTCGCGGATGATCCTGGACAGCAGAAGCGTGTTGCCGTTGGTGTAGTTCCACTCCGTGCCGGGCGCTGCCTTGAGAGGCGCCTTCTCGGCGAAGGCCGCCATGTCGCGCACGCCGAACACCATGTAGGCCGAGGGGTCGAAGGCGGTGGAGACGCGGGCGGTGAGCGAATCGCCGATATCGAGGCCGCTGTTCATGCGCAGCAGGTTGTCGATGGAGATGGCGTGGCGTGGATCCTGGGGATCCGCCCAGGCCGCGATCGGCGCGGGACCCTCCACGGAAAGCCTGCCTTGCCGCACCAGGATGCCGATCAGGGCGTTGGTGACGGATTTGGTGGCCGACCAGCCGATCACCTGCGTGTCGATCCCGTAGCCCGGAGCATAGCGCTCGGCGATCACCCGGCCCTTGTGCACGACCACCACCGCCTTGGTGTTGCGATGCGGCGGCGCCGCCGTTTCAGCGAAGGTGCGGTCGAGCGCCTGTTGCAGGGCGGGCTCCGCGGGCTCGACGATCGCGGGCCCGGCGATGTCGGGCAGCAGGGGCGTGGCCGGCACATGCGCCGGCAGGGCGACCGGCGCGGGCGGCTCGCCGTGCAGCACCAGGCAACCCAGGGGACCGCGATCGATGGCGCGTGCCTGGGCAAGGCCGGAGAAGCTTGCACTCACCTGGGCGTGCTCGCGATCGATCCGATGGTCGGACAGAAAGCCCACGGGCGCGAGCACGGGCGCGATCGACTCGCGATAATATTGCTCGGGGTCGATCCGCGAGACGAAGGTGGCGGAGCAAAGCTGGTGGCTGACATAGCCCGCCGCCACGTCGGTCGCCTGGTCGAGGCTGCTGCAGCCCGGCAGCAGGGTCGGCGCGGTGGCCAGCAGGACGATGGAAATGGAACGGCGCATGAAAGGCTCCCTGACGAGCCGGCCCGGAAAGGGGCCGGCGGTCAGGCGAGCCTAGTGAGCGGCCAGATTGCTTCTCGCCGAGTTCGAAACCGGGCTGGCCGAATCCGGAATCGGCGGGCCAATTCCGGATTCTTCACCGCTTCCGAGGG
>DATHNU010000893.1:0-2866 GCA_035485695.1 Reyranella sp.
GGCCTTACTAGACGGCACAGCGATCGCTGACCCGACCCTGGGATGGCACCTGGCCGACGCCGGTACCTCGGCAACGACGTGTCGGCTGCGCAACGACATCGCTGACGACGCCGTGCTTCAGCCGGTGGTCGATCCAGACGGGCATCTAACCGGCGTCCTGATCGATCGTTCGACCGTGCCCGTGCAGATCGCCAAACCCCATATGACGCGTCACGAGTTCCGGTTGGTGCTGGACGCGTTCATCTCCTGCTGGATCTCCAGCAAAGGGCCCTACGTCCAGAAGTTCGAACAAGAGTTCCGCAGTTTCGTGGGGGTCCGGCACGGCGTCGCCGTGTCCAACGGCACCGTCGCCCTACACTTGGCGCTTGTCGCCCTTGGGGTTGGGCCGGGCGACGAGGTGATCGTACCGGACCTTACTTTTGTGGCGACCATCAACGCGGTGCTCTATTGCGGCGCCACGCCGGTGATCGTCGACGTCGACCGTCAGACTTGGTGCATGACCCTCGAATCGGCGAAGCACGCCTGCACGGCACAGACCAAGGCGATCATTCCCGTTCATCTCTATGGGCGGCCGGCGGAGATCGGCCCGATCGCCGAGTTCGCCAGAGTCCGCGGCATCGCCGTGGTCGAGGACTGCGCGGAAGCACACGGAGCGCGCTATGCCGGGCGCGTGGTCGGCCAGTTCGGCGACGTTGCCTGCTTCTCCTTCTATGCCAACAAGATCGTGACCACGGGCGAAGGTGGCATGTGTCTCACCGATTCGGAGGACATAGCGATGTCGCTGCGCTTGCTGCGGGACCACGGCATGTCGCCGGACCGCTCCTACTGGCACGAGCGGGTCGGCTACAACTATCGCATCACCAACCTGCAGGCGGCCATCGGCGAGTCGCAACTCTGGCGCATCAAAGGCACGCTGCAGCGCAATGCCCGCGTTGCCGCCCTCTACCGCGAGGCCCTCAAAGGCATTCCCGGCGTGCGCTTTCCCCCAGCTATGTCAGACAAGTACGAGCCGGTGGTGTGGCTCGCCTGCGTGCAGGTGCCGGCCGACAAGCGCCTGGCGGTCATGCGCGCAGCCCACGAGGCCAGGATCGAAGCCAGGCCGTTCTTCCACCCGCTGTCGACGCTGCCGCCGTACGGCAGGTATGCTCGCAGCTGTCCCAACAGCACCGAGCTTTCCGCCACGGGCGTCAACCTGCCGACCTCGGGTGATGTCGACGAGCAGGTCGTGGAGCGCGTCGCGCGCGTGTTCCACGACGTGCTCGCCTGAGGCCGCGCGCCATGTTGTCCTCCATCATCATCGGCGGCGGACCCGGCGGCCTGGGGCCGTTGATCTGGGCGGCGCAGCACGGGTTGCTGCCGGACTGGCTCGACCGCGGCGTCGCCGTCGTCGAACGCCAGGCCCATCTCGGCGGCACGCTGGGGCGGTTCGGCATCCACTCCGATTCGTTGGGCGGCTCCTACCTCGAATGTCTTGAAGCACCGGGCCTGCCGGAAGCCTTGCTGCCTCTACGCGACGATCCGTTCGCGCGCGAGGTGGCACAATATCGCAACACCTTTCCACCGCTCGGCGTCGTTGACCGCTTCATGCGCCGAATCGGGATCGCCCTGGCATCGATGCTGGCGGAGAGCACCGCCTCCTCTCTTCATCTTTCCACCGAGGCGCGAGCGGTGCGGCTGCGCGCCGACAGCACGATCGCGGTGGAAACCATCGGATCCGACGGAGCCGACGCCACCCTCTTCGCCCGCTCCGCAGTCATCGCGCTGGGCGGCCACCAGTTGTGGCCGCAGCAGACGCTCTTGCCGGGGGTGACGCTGGCCGGCTGCCGCATGCGCCGCGTAATGCCGTCGGACCGCGCGCTGTCGAGCGACGGCCTCAGGGAGGCCAGCCACATCCTGGCCGATGCAGGCCAGCGGCGGATACTGATCCTCGGCGGCTCGCACAGCGCCTACGCCGTGGCCGATGCGCTGCTCGCGTTACCGGCCAGCCACCGACTGGCCGAAGGCCAGATCGCGATCCTCCAGCGCCGCGAGCCGCGCGTCTTCTATCCCGATCGTAACGCTGCGTTCGATGATCTTTACGACGTCGATCCAGGCGACATCTGTCCGCACACCCAGAGGGTCAATCGCATGGGCGGCCTGCGCGGGTACGGCCGCGAAATGTGGCGCCAGATCGCGCGCCGTCCGCGGACGCTGCCCGAGCCGCGGGTCGTCGTGCAATCGATGCAGCAGTTCTCCGCCACGGAGCTGCGTTCACAGATAGAAAGGGCGGCGCTGGTCGTACCCTGCTTCGGCTATCGCTCGGCAATGCTGCCGATCTTCGATGTCCATGGCGAACGGCTGTCGCTCAACGCCGAAGCCGGGGGAGCGGCCGTCGGCGAGGACAGCCGCTTGCTGCTGCGCGACGGGACGAGCCTGCCCAACCTCTTCGGCATCGGGCTCGGCACCGGTTACCGGTTGCCCGCCAGCATGGGCGGCGAACCCAATTTCGACGGCCAGGCCAACAGCCTGTGGCTTTACCAGAACGATATCGGCGAGGCGATCTATCGCGCCATTCACCGGCGCGAGGCCGCGCTAGCCGGCCTCGCCACGCGGTCTGATGACAATCTTATCAGCGCAAAGTTGCCGGAGCGACCCTGTGAGCCAAAGTTGCGAGACCGCAAAAATCCCCTCAAGGACGCCCGTCCAGTCTGGCTGTGGTCTCCCGCGCTGCAGCGGCAAGATGAGGAGACTGCGCCGGCAGCTCAGCCTACGAATTCGCAAGATGGGGGTCGTTCCTCCCAAACGGCGATTCTGCCCAAAATTACGTAGGTGAGGGGTATCGTGATGAAGGATGCGGAGGAGGTCGCTGGCGGGGCGCCCACTTTGT
>DATHNU010000894.1:0-5650 GCA_035485695.1 Reyranella sp.
CCAGCTCATCTATCACTGCATCCGCTCGCGCGCCGACCGCCAGGACGTCGACGACATCTTCCAGGCGTTTTTCGAAAGGCTGATGAGCCGGAACTACCGCGTCCTGCAGCTCTGGCAGCGCGGCAGCTCGCTGCCGATGTACCTTGCCAAGGTGGTGCGCAACTTCACGATCGACTTCCATCGTGCCCGGCGCCGGCGCGAGGAGGCCGTGGGCGGCACGAGCGAGCTCGAGCCGTTCGCCGGGCCCGCAGCCGAGACCATCAGCGCGGCGAGCCATCTCAGGGAGCTGCGGCACATCGGCATCCGGGCCTGGGCGGCCCTCGAGCCGCGCGACCGCAAGCTGGTTTGCGACCGGCTGCACCGCGACCTCGACAACGATGCCATCGCGCGGCGCCTGCAACTTTCGGCGGGGACACTGCGGACGGCCCTGTCGCGTGCCCAGGCGCGCCATCTGGGCGAAGTCCGCCGGCTGGCGCCGGAATTCTTTCCGGATCGGGGGTAACGGCATGGCGCCCGCGTACGTCTTATCCTGTGATGGTAGGATCAAGCCATGAGCGCGCACCCGCCCGACGGCAGCGACGGACCGGAAGCCGTTGATCCGGTGATGCTGGCGGTCCTGTCCAATCGCGGCCGCGAGGCCACGCCGCTGTCTTCGGATCAGGAACGGCTGCTCGACGACTGGGTGGCCGGCCGGCTCGCGCCCGCAGAAGCCGAACGGGCCGCGGCGCTCACGCAACAGAACAGCCTCGCCGCCGAGCGCGTTCTCGAGCGCCGGCTGCTGGAGGCCGCTCGCCAGAGCCCGCCTGTGCCGCAGGAGCTCGAGGCGCGAGTCCTGAGGGCGGGCCTGCCGCCAAAGGCCGCGCCGTCCGGCGCCTGGTGGCGTCCGCTCGGCCGCTGGCAGTGGACGGCCATCGCCGGCGCGCTGGCACTTGCGGCGATCGTGGCGGTCGTGGGCGTGCCGTTGTGGCAGCAGGTCATGCAGAGCGGAGACTCGCTGCAGGTCGCCATGGTGACGATCAATGACCGCAATCCGCTGTTCGAACCCTCGGACCTCCGCAGGCGCGGGCCGGGGCCGGCGCCCGGCCCGGTCGTCGAGCAGCGCTTCCACGACGTCGAAGTGCCCATAAGCATTCTAAAAGGCCTGTTGGCGGCAGCCGCCGCGCCGCGCAGCGCTGCGTCGCGCGAGATCGAGCCCTACCTGTCGATGAGCGGCGACGGCCGTCCCGCGCAGGTCATCGTCGATTCCGCCCTGAGGGCGAAGATCGATGCCGCCGCCGACGGCGAGCGGATGCTGGTGCGCATCTACGATCTTGAAGACCCGCGCACCGCCGACATCCGCCCCCTTCTCGGCCCGTTGCCCAAAGGCCGGCGCATCTACCTGCTGACGCTGAAGCCATGAGACGGCGCGGCTGCGGAGTCTTGCGCCGCTGGCTGCCGGCCCTCGCCTTCGCGCTGAACCTGACCGCGGCGATCGCGCCTGGGGCCTGGGCTCAGCAGGAAAATGTCGCCGAGCTTATCTTTGCCGGCCGCGATCTCGATGCGATCCAGCTCGCGAAACAGGGCTTCGCGACCGCATCCGCGGCCGACCGGCAAGCGGCGTTCCAGCTTGCGGCGCGGGTCTGCGTGACCCTCGTCGACCTCGACTGCGCACGCGACGTCAACGCACTCACCCATGACCCGCGCAACGCCATGCCGCCGTCCGAGGTCCAGCCGGCGACCGTGGCCTCCGGGCTCATGCTGTGGTCGTTCATCGAAATCACGATGGGGCACTATCAGTCGGTTGCTTCCGTGCTGGGCGAAGGATTTCCCCTCAAGCTCGTCAATGCAGGCAACGACCCGTCGCTCTTTGCGGAACTGCAGCTTCTGGCCGCCCGGCGCGCGCGGCTGGTCTTCGACTTCGAGGCCTCGCGCGATCATCTGGACAAGGCGCTGGCCGGCGTGCTGTCGATGACCGGGGAGCGCATCGACGCGGCGCGCCTTGTCGTGCGCATCGTCGGCCAGCTGCTGGACAACTATGACGCCGAGCGCGCGTTGCGTCTGGTGGCCACGGCAGAACCGCTGCTTCAAGCCGTTCCGCCCAACAGCTTTCTGGCCTACGAGCTCCGGCAATTGCGCGCCACCCTGGCCGGCTACCGCAAGGATTTCGGCGAGGTCTCGAAAGAGTTTCACCTGGCGCTGGCGACGCTCGAACAACTCCAGTTGGCGCCCTCGACCAGGTCTTTCCTCGAGGCGAGCGCCTACAACGAGCTGCTGGGCGCGGAGGTGCTGCGCGGCGACCGCGATGCCGCGCGCAAGCTGCTGCAGGCCCATCCGCTGCAGGCCAGCCGGGATGCCATCCTGCAGCGCGGCTATTTCGCCGACGCGCACGAATTCAACTTCGCCGTCGCCGACGAATTCGTCCGCCTGGTCCTGAACGAGCCGTCCGACAAGGAATGGGGCGATCTCCTGAAGCAGCCGCCGCGATGGACCACCGATCCCGAGCGGCTTCAGGAAGTGCAGGCGTTCGGCCAGGCGGCCATCGGCCTCGAACTCCTGCGGACGGGCAAGACAGACGAGGCGCGTCGCATGTTGATCGCGGCGGGCCGGCAGCGTCTCGCCACCCTGCAGGAGCGCTATCGAAAGTCGGTCTACGCCTCGCCCCTGCCTTACTGGACCGACCAGATGCTCTTCGAGTTCGCGATTGCAGCGACCCTCTCCCGCGTGGGCACGCCCGATTACGATCTCGTGCTGGGCGCCCATGTCGTGCTGCACCGCTCGCTCGCGACCAGCGCCGACGATGCTCTCGCCGCCGCAGCCATCCAGACCACCGACGACAGCAAGCGCATCGCCCAAAGCGTGCGGACGATCGAGTATCAGCGGGCGGACTGGGAGAAGGCGGAGCTCGCGTCGCTCGCCTGGCGCCTGGCGTCGCCCGCCACGCGAAGTGCGGAGGCGACAACCCGCGATCGGCTGCGCATCCTTCGCACGGCCAACGATTTCGCCGTCCAGCAGCAGCGCCTCCACGCCGCGCTCAGCGACGCCAACGGCGGCGTCGATTCGGTGGCGAGCCTGGCCGCGGTGAAGTCCCTGCTGCTCGCCGATGAAGCCCTGGTTTTCTACGTCCCGATGACTGGAATTCTGGGCAGGATCTGTGTCCGCGCGGATCGGACCGTGTCATCGACCGAGCCCGTGGACGGAACCACGGCCGCCACCGACGCCCGCCTTCTCAGGGCGGCGCTGACCGCCACGCATCCGGCATCGATCGAAGCCGACAGCCAGTTTCCCGCCGTCGAGGCAGTTCGCCTAGGCAAGCTCCTGTTCGGCGGACTGGAGGACTGCCTGCGCTCGAGCCGGCGCGTCTACCACGTCACGCCGGGCGGCGCGGCGGGACAGGTGCCGCCCGCGGCGCTTCTGGCGGAGGTCCCGCCCGTCCTGGGCGCGGGCTACGACCTGCGGACGGCCCGCTGGCTGATCCGCGACCATTCCTTCGTCAGGACCAGCTCGATCGATGCCTTCGTGGCGACGAAGAAACTGTCGAAGACCAAACGCGCGACCTTGGACTATCTGGGGGTCGGCGATCCGGTCCTTTCGGTCGGCGCGTCGGCCGCCGGCGGCGGCCTTGGCGCGTTGCCGCAACTGCCCGAGACGTCGGAAGAAGTCGAACGGGTGGCGAGCCTGTTCGCCAAGCCGAAGGTCCGCCTGCTGCGGCGCGAGGCGGCCACCGAGGAGGCGTTCCGGCTACAACCCTTGTCGGAATTCGATGTCGTTCATCTGGCGACGCATGGTCTCGTCAAGGAAGAGCTGCCCGGCCTGCGCGAGCCCTCCCTGGTGTTCACGCCCGCTCCCAAGGGCGATGCCTTCAACGATGGGCTGCTGACCGCCTCGCAGATCGCGGCCCTGCCGCTGCGGGCGCGCCTGGTCGTGCTGTCGGCGTGCAACTCGGCACGATACGAGCCGTCGATCATCGACAGCGGCGTCCAGGGTCTCGCGACGTCGTTCGCCATCGCGGGCGTGCCTTCGATGATCGCGGCGCTGTGGCCGATCGAAAGCACGCTCACGCGCGATCTGATCATCGATGTCTTTCGCACCGCCCGGGGCGGCAACGTCGCGATCGCCGACGCCCTGGCCATCGCGGTGCGCCGGCATCTCGACGGAGCGGCGCCGCGGCCACTGCTGCATCCGCGCTTCTGGGCGGCGCTGGTGGTGCTGGGCGACGGGTCGATCACGCTCGACGCCGATGCTCAAGCCAGCCCGCGCGATCTCGGAGCCTTTGCGCCGGTCAACCCGTCGGAGGACCAGGAGATCCTGTCGGGCGCGCCCCTGGACGACGACTTCGCCACCTCCTCGATCGGCGCCTGGAACGGCAAGCGCTCGCCCTCGCTGATTCGGCGCCAGGCGATCGACGGGGCAACCAGGTGGGAGGTCACGGACGGCGAGATCGGCGCCGGCCTCACGGCCGCGACGACGCAGATGATTTACGCCGGCGGGTATCTGTCGATTCCCACAGGAGCATCGACGGCGAGCGTGCCGGTCCTGCGCGGGATCGGACCCGACGGAAAAGTCCTGTGGTCCCATCGGCTGCCGAGCGGCCCTAAAAGCACGATGATCATGGGCCTGGCGGCAGCCGCGGATCACTCGGCCCTGGCCTTGGTGGGGCCCGTCCTGGGCCAGGAAACCGGAACCGACTATTCATTGATCCGCGTCGATCCTGCCGGGACGGAAGTCGCGCAGCTCGCGATCCCGCTTCCCGGCAACGGCCAGGCGCCGCACTCCGGCACTGTGAGCATCGACGGAACCGCTGCCCTGGCGGTCATCAATGTCAGCGGGCGACCGAAGTCGGGCGACGGCCGATTCAATCTCAACGGGCTCGGCCTCTTCGAACAATGCTGGGAAGCCGATGCGGCGGACATTGTCCTTGTCGACCTGCGCGGGCTCAGCGAAAGGCAGCGCCTACGGATCGACCGCTTCGAGGCCAAGAGCGCGCTCGTCGCCGGCGATGGCTGGATCTTGGTGGGAGATGCCAGGGACGAGTGCGGCCTGGGGAGGCACGCTGCCGCCTACACGGTGAAGAACGACGGTTCGGTCGCGCCGCTGTGGCGCGACGCCTCCCCGTTCAATACGTTCGGACGCGGAATCCGGAAGAACGCCGGCACCCTCGAGATCATGGGTTACGCCCAGCGATCGGTCGCCATCCAGGAGGAGGCGCCGGTCGTGAAGATGCCCGACTTCAGCACCAAGCGCCTGGGCACCGAGGCCTACGTCTCGGGCGAGGTCTTTTCCGTGCGCTTGTCCGAACAGGGGGCGGAGGAACGTCGCGACTTCGTGGGCGCGGGCTTCCCGGTCATTCCCATGGGTGTGGCCGCGACAGGCGAGCGCAGCGCGATCTTCGGAACGGTCGGATCGCGGCCCTTGTGGATGGCGCATTAGCCAGGGTCTCTTCGACAGAGATCGATCGACCTCACCCTGAGGACCGGCCCGCTCGTGGGGCCGCCCCTCACTACCGCATGACCCACGACGATCCGGTGGACAACGTTTGCTCGAACGATTTCAGCTTTTCATGTGAGTTGTGATACGGCCACATGAAATTGAACTTTTCATATATCCCCGTGGCGGTGACCCAGCCGAAAACGATCTTCAGGTCGTCGAGCGCGCTCGCGTCGCCGATTCGTTT
>DATHNU010000895.1:0-3969 GCA_035485695.1 Reyranella sp.
GCACTGGCCGGTGCGGATCAGGTTCTGTGTCGTCTTGGAGCGGCTGCTCAGCCCCAGCAGGCAGCGCCAGCCCAGCCAGAAGGCCGACGACATCGGCGCCAGGTTGGCACTGCCGTCCTCGTTGGTCGTGCCGATCAGCACGACGGGCGTGCCGAAGTAGAGGATGGCGGGTTCGCTCACGATGTGCATGTCCACTCCTTTGGGATGTGGACGGCACTCTCGGCCGATCGCCGTTTCGCCTCTATCCGCTGGCGTCGCCCAATTAGCTGCGCTTCTCCAGGGTCGCCATGAAAGCCTTGAGTCGCGGCGCCCATTTGGCGGCGTCGAGGCCGGAGGCGGAATGGCCGAAGTCGCTGTCGATCTCGAAATAATCGGCGCTGACGCCGGCGGCCTTGAGCTTGGCCATGACGTCGGGCGCGAGGGTGGGCGGGAAGACCTTGTCGGTGCGCGACAGCACGTACAGCACCTTGGCCTTGATCTTCGGCATGTCCTTCTCGGCGTCGAAGCGGACGCTGGCCTTGCGCAGCACGACCAGCGAGTTGGCGTCGAACACCTTGGACCAGCTCTCGGCGCGCTTCTTGATCTCGGCCTCGCGCGCGTCCTTGTCGGGAAACTTGGCGGCGAGCTGCTCGTCGATGCCGTAGCGCTTGAGCGTCGCCACGCGCATCTCGGTCAGGACGGACGTGACGCCGCCCTTGTGGTAGTACCGGCCGCCGTTCCAGTTGGGATCCTTGGCCAGCGTATCGATCAGCGACTTCACCGCCGCCTCGCCGCCCGAGCCCTTGGGTGCGCTCACCACCGGCACCAGCCCATCCATGAAATCGGGATAGGTGACGCCCCACTGGTAGGTCTGGTAGCCGCCGAACGACGGCCCGGCGACTGCGACCAGGTGTTTTACGCCGAGATGGTCGAGCAGCGCCTTCTGCGCAGCCACGATGTCGACCAGCGTGATGTCGGGGAAGTCCGGCCCGTAGGGCTTGCCGGTGGCGGGGTTGGTGAAGGCGGGATTGGTCGAGCCGTAGGACGAGCCCAGCATGTTCGAGGAGACGACGAAGAGGCGGTCGGTGTCGATCGCCTTGCCCGGCCCGACCAGGCCATCCCACGAGCCCTCGGCGCCGCTGGCGCCGTCGCGGCCCGCCATGTGCTGGCTCGACGTGTAGCCGTGGGTCAGCAGCACGCCGTTGCGGCCGTCCGGCGCCAGGGTGCCATAGGTCTCGTAGGCGATGGTGATCTCGGGCATCACGGTGCCGCTCACGAGCTTGAAGTTCTTGGTCGTGAAGGTGGCCTTCTGCATCTTCAGGGGATCGCCCTCGGCCCGGGCGGCAGTGGCGATCAGCACGGAGGTCACGGGCAAGGCGGCGAGCAGCGGACGGCGGCCGAATGAAGTGGACATGCGATCCTCCTTTGAGTGGGGCCGATCTTCTGAGTGGAGCCCATCCTGATCAGACGGTGGCGGGCTGCAACGGCGGCAGGGCGACGGCGCGCGCCGCCAGCCGCTTGCGGTCGTGCTCGGGGCGGATGAAGACGAGGCCGATCAGGCCGCCCGCGATCAGCAGGGCGCCCAACACGACATAGCCGCGCTCGTAACCTTCCATCGGCGTCGCGGCATTCTGCACCATGGCGCCCATGACCAGCGGGGCCAGCACGCCGGCCAGGGTCACGACCGAGGTCGAGATGGCGAGCATGGCGGCGCGCTGCGGCTGCGGCGTGAGCTCGCTCACGATCATCGGCAGGACAACATAGATGGTGCTGCCGATGGCGCCGCCCACGACCACCAGCACCAGCTTGAGCTCCGGTGTCGGCATGCTGCCGACGAAGGGCAGGATGCAGCCGCCCAGGATTACGGTGGCCGAGGCGAAGGCGCCGCGGCTGAGGCGGCTGGAGACGCCGGCTTTCTTCAGGCGCTGCGAGATCGCGCCGCCGCCTAGCACCACGAACATGCCGAGGATCCAGGGCAGGATGCTGAGGTTGCCGCCCAGCTCCTGGCTGTAGCCCAGGCCGCCCACCAAGTACGACGTGAACCAGGTGAGGCCCAGCGCCAGGCCCCAGTAGCTGGCGAAGCCCGCGGCGCAACCGGCCACGATGCTGGGGCAGGTGAGGAGATAACGATAGGGCACGCGCTCGCCGCCGGCATGCGCCCCCGTTCGCACCGGAGGGTCGACCAGGGTGCCCTCGCGGCCGAAGACCAGCCACAGCGCGGTCCACAACAGGCCAGCGATGCCCAAGGCGCCGAACGCCCAATGCCAGGAATAATGGACGATGATGAAGTTGAGCACCGGTACGGCGACGATGACGCCCAGCGCCGAGCCCTGGGCGATGATGGCGGTCGGCATGCCGCGATGCGAATCCGGGAACCATTTGTAGATGGCATGGGTGGCGACCGGCGCGGCCGGACCTTCGCCCGCGCCCAGGATGATGCGGCAGGCGATCAGCACTTCCAGGCTGACCGTTCCCAGCATGGGAAACTGCACCAGTGACCACACGATCGCCATCACCAGGAGCGTGTGGCGCGTCTGCACGCGGTTGGTGATGAAGCCCACGATCACCGCCGAGAGGGCGAACAGGAAGAAGAACGACGAGCCGATCAGGCCGAACTGCTCGGGCTTCAGATGGAGGTCGGCCATGATCGGCTGGGCGGCCAGCCCGACCACGACCTTGTCGGCGAAGTTGATCAGCATGAACACGAAGATCAGCGCGGTCATGCCCCACGCGCCTTCCAGCGGACGATCCTGTCCTGTCACGTGGCCGTTACTCCCTCTGCCCGTTCGATCGGACTTGGCGGCATGAGACAGGAGCGCTGGCCGGGGCGCAAGCACGCGCACCGTCCCATTTTCGCGCTCGGCTGTCGGCCGGCTGCACGGAAGGTGCGGGAAGGGCTAGGTGCGCCAGCGCCTGACGGCCGCGCTCAGGCCGGATGAACAGCAGGCCGATCAGGCCGCCCAACAGCAGCAGGCCGCCCGAGATGAGGGAGCCGCGCTCGTTCGCGATGACATAAGAATGCTGTCAGCCTTCGCCCGTACCCGAGTCACAGATCGAACGCCACACCCTGTCGGCCTCGGCGTTCCTTCATGGCGCGCGAAAATCCGGCACCCCGCCGCGGTGTCATTCCGGGACACTTCTGACGCTGAACTTTGCTTCGGCAATGTCCTCGGCCGTATAGCCGTCCTTCCGCAGGGAATCCCTGGCCAGCCCAATGAAATCCTGCTCCGATAGCGCCGCGTTGAGCCTGTCCAAAACGACCGGATAGGACGCCACCAATCTATCCCTCAAGACGACATCGACGACCTTCTCAGCCATTGCGGTCTCCGTTGCTCCGGAAAGGATATTACGGAGACGCCCGGATGGTTGTCAGCCGGCGTGGACGATTTGCAATGCACGCCCCCGGGCAAGCCACGCTGATGCTCCGAGCGGGCGACCCTGTTGCGCGGGGGCAATTTTCCGTGCGTTTCTTCACATATTCCAAGCCGTTGGACGCCTACTCTGGCACTCGATCCAGCCAGGTGTCATTCGACCCTTTGGCATTTGTTTTTCAGGAGATCGGGGCCGCCGATGGGCCTCCGCCGTTACGCCTGCGCAGGCCCGACTCCAACGACCGGCCTGTCGAAAGCGATCGGAATGGATACGGCCTCTTCTGCGCATATGGCTTGCGATTGAACCAACGTCCTGCCGGCTGGCAACGAAGTGGAGGAAGTGATGGCAGATGGACCTGTGCCTGAAACGCGCTTTCAAGCCTGGGGCGAAGCGGTCTACGGCTTGACGCGCGACGTGCCGGGCCAGAACCCGATGCATGGCCTGGTGGTTCTCTTTCAGATAACCGACGCCAATCGCGACTGGGCGAGCTGGTATTACTTCAACACCGACCTGGTGCCGGACATCGAACTGTTGGGGTCGACCCACGAGGTCCTGGCAGAAGGCCACAAGATCGGGTCGCACTTCGTCGCAAAAAAGCCGATGCGCGTAGACGAACTC
>DATHNU010000896.1:0-2796 GCA_035485695.1 Reyranella sp.
ACCAGGGCATGGAGCGCCAGGTACGGATAGGCCGCATAGCCGGCAACGAGCAGGCCGATGACGATCAGCGGAGCCTTAAGGTTCATGGCGGCTATTCTCCGAGCGGCTTGACGCAACTGGTGTCGGCCTCGTGGCGGCCCATCCGGTCGAGGATCGTCTCGGCCCGTCCGCGAATATAGGCGGTCGGTGCCGCGGCCGACCAGCGCCGGGGATTAGGCAGGATGGCGGCGAGCAGGGCCGCCTCGGTCCGCGTCAGCCGCTTGGCCGGATGATGGAAGGCGTATTCGCTGGCCGCTTCGACGCCATAAATGCCCGGACCCCATTCGATCGTGTTGAGATAGGCCTGGGCGATGCGCCATTTCGGCCAGAGCGCCTCCATCAACACGGTGAAATAGGCCTCGAAGCCCTTGCGGATGAAGGAGCGGATCGGCAGCAGGTAGAGGTCGCGCGCCGCCTGCTGGCTGATCGTGCTGGCGCCGCGCAGGCGCCTGCCGTCCTCCTCCGCCGCCAGTGCCCTGTCGATCTCCTGGAAATCGAAGCCATGGTGCTGGCAGAAGCGCTGGTCCTCCGACGTCAGCACGGCATCGACGATCACCGGCGGAATGTCGCGGGCGGCGAGCCAGGGCGCGCGGATCGGATCGCCCCCGGCCGCGCGCAGCAGCATCAGCGGCGTGACCGGCGGCGGCAGCACGCGATAGGCAAGCACACCCAGCAGGCTCAAGGCGAAGAGCCCGGCCAGGATGCGGATAGTCCACTTGAAGGCGCTTGCCATGGCGGGAGAACGGGGCCGGGGATGGAAAGGTTCTAGTGTCCTGGGTCAGAAGTTCGTGCTATCGGGCATTTTGTTCTGGGTTTGAGTTGTAGACGCAGAATCGTTCGATCGAAGCCAGGATGTCGTCGGCTGACTTGGTCCACCGGAATGGCTTTGGATCGGCATTGTGTTGCTCGATGAAGCTGGCGATGCCGTCATGCAAAGCGGCGACGCTGCGATGGATGCCGCGTCTGATTTGCTTGTCTGTGAGCAACGCGAAGAACCGCTCGACCTGATTGAGCCAGGACGAACTGGTCGGGGTCAGATGGACGTGCCATCGCGGTCGTCTCGCCAGCCAGTTACGGATGAGCGGGGTCTTGTGGGTCGCGTAATTGTCCATGACCAGATGCACGTCGAGGTCGGCAGGCACGTTGGCCTCGATCTCGTCGAGGAACTTGCGGAACTCGGCGGCTCGGTGCCGGGGATAGCATTTTCCGATGACGTGGCCGGTAGCTATATCGAGAGCGGCAAAGAGCGATGTGGTGCCGTGGCGCTTGTAGTCGTGACTGCGCCGCGCCGGCTGCCCTGGCCGCATCGGCAACAGGGGCTGGCTTCGGTCGAGCGCCTGGATCTGGGATTTCTCATCCACGCACAGGACGATGGCATGGGCCGGCGGGGTCACGTAGAGGCCGACGACATCGCGAACCTTGGTAACGAAGTCCGGATCAGTCGAGAGCTTGAAGGTCTCCATCCGATGCGGCTGAAGCCCGAAAGCCCGCCAGATCCGCTGCACGGTCGAGACCGACAGTCCGCTCTGGCGCGCCATGCCACGCGAACTCCAATGCGTGGCATTCGGCGGCGTGTTCTCCAGCGTGCGCACGATCACGGCTTCGATGCGGGCATCCTCGATCGTGCGCGGCGTGCCTGACCGCGGCTCGTCGCGCAATCCGTCAAGGCGATGCTCAAGGAACCGGCGACGCCATTTGCCGACCGTTGCCTTGTCTACCTGGAGACGGGCGGCCACCTCCTTGTTCTGCGCGCCCTCGGCGCAGGCCAGGACGATTCTGGCCCGCAACGCGAGGGCCTGCGCCGTACTCCGCCGGCCAGCCAGAGAGGTCAACTCGCTCCGCTCGGCCGCACTCAAATCCAAGCTCGGTAAAAGACGGCTCGCCATGGCTCCTCCGCGTCGCTACGCGGCAGAGTCTGGCAGATCCGTTGGAATCGGCGATACTCCGAACTTCTGATTCGGGACACTAGAGCCCGATCCGATCAAACCGAATCGGTTTGATCGGTGAGTCGGTCTCTAACGATATGGTTTAGATCAGGATTCAGATATCAAGCCGGCCCGGCTTGATATTTGAATCCTGATCTAGGGCCGCGCTTGCCGGCGCGGCGTCCGAAGGAAAGGAGCCGATTGTGGCGCCCTCCACGCTCGCCGCGATGGTCGCCTCGAAGCCCTGCAAGGATCTGGCCGACTATTGGACCAGCCTGCGCCGGTCCGATCCCCTGCCCCGCCGCGCGCAGGTCGATCCCGGCGCGATCAAGCCGCTGCTGCCCTATCTCTATCTCTATCTCGTCGAGGCGCGCGACAGCGGCTGCATCGTCATCCGGCTGGCCGGCACCGCGCTGCGCCAGCTCTACGGCATCGAGATGACCGGCCACGACATGGTGGCGCTCGGCGCGCCCGAACATCAGACGACACGGCGCTGGCGCTATCTGCGGGCCGCGGGCCAACCCTGCGGCATCTGGTTCCTCCGTCATCAGCGCTACGGCACCGGCGCAATGGACGAGGTCGAGCATATCTTCCTGCCCCTGATCGTGGACGGCGCCGGCCCCGCGCTGCCGGCCCGCCAGTTCATCGGTATCGCCGCGTCCAAGTCCGGCTGCCGCTGGATCGCCGGTCCGGAGAACGAGCGCCTCATGACACCGCATGCGTTCCGCTTTCTCGACATCGGCTTCGGCACGCTGGAGACGATCGAGCCCCCGGCCTTGTCACAACAGAGTAGCCTCGTCACAGCAGGATAGGAGTCCCCGCGATGCCGTCT
>DATHNU010000897.1:0-5895 GCA_035485695.1 Reyranella sp.
GCTGCCCGTCGTAGCGCAGATCGACTTCGCGTTCGATCGCGGAGTCGGCGGCGCCAAAACCGTCGCGGGCCAGGGCGTCGCGGGCGCGCGCCTCGAGCTGGGCAAAGCCCGTGTCGAGGGCGGGGCGGTCGAGCCTGTCGAGATCGGCCACGAAGACCTGCAGATAGTCCTGGCGCACGTCGGACTGCAGCATGCCCAGCGCACAAAAGGCGCCCGCCGCGCGCGGGAGCAGCGCGCGGCTGCAGCCCAGCGCCCGCGCCACGGCGCTGCCGTGCATCGGGCCGGCACCGCCCGCGGCGACCAGGGTGAAGGTCGCGGGATTGTGGCCGCGTTCGATGCTGAGCCGCTCCACGGCATGCAGCAGGTTCTGCTCCAGCAGGCGAATCACGCCGGCCGCGGCATCCTCGACCGAGAGGCCGAGCGGCTTGGCGAGTTTGGTCTCGACCGCCTTGCGTGCCAGGGCACCGTCAAGCGTGACGGCGCCCCCGGCCAGTGGGCCGGGGCGCAGGCGTCCCAGCACGAGCTGCGCGTCAGTGACGGTCGGGTGCTCGCCGCCCAGCCCGTAGGCGGCCGGTCCGGGCCGCGCGCCGGCGCCCTGCGGGCCGACATGCAGCAGGCCCGCATCGTCGACCCAGGCGATGGCGCCGCCGCCGGCGCCCACGGTGTGGATTTCGACCGACGGCGTGGTGAGGTGGTAGCCGTCGATGGTGAGCTGGTCGGCCACCGGCACGTCGCCCTTGGCCATCACCATGACGTCGCAGCTGGTGCCGCCAATCTCCATCGAGATCAGGTTGGCCGCTTCGCCCGGCGCGGCGCAGCCTTTCAGCGCGCCGACGCCGGCGGCCGGGCCGGACAGGACCAGCATCACGGGACGGGTCGCCACCTGCGCGACCGACACGGCGCCACCATTGCTCTGCAGCAGGAGCAGGGAGCGCGGCAGGCCGAACTGGCGGAGCTGCTCGTCGAGCGCGCTGAGGTAGCTCGTCACCTTGGGCGCGATGTAGGCGTTGACCACGGCGGTCGAGCCGCGCTCGTACTCGCCCATCGTCGGCATGACCTCGCTCGACAGCGAAATCCATTGGCCGCCCCAGCTTCTGGCCAGCTGCGCACCCGTGGCCCGCTCGTGCGCGCCGTCAAAAAAGCTGTTGAACAGGCAGACGGCGACCGATTCGACGCCCTCGGCGGCGAACACCTGGGCGGCCGCGTCGACGTCGGCGGCGACCAGCGGGGCCAGCTCCTTGCCGTCGGCGCCGATCCGCCCGCGCACCGGCAGGCGCAGGTAGCGCGGCGCCAGGACCGGGGGAAACGGCGCGCGATGATCCCACTGGTTGTCGCGGAAGCCGCGGCGGATCTCGAGCGAATCGCGAAAGCCTTCGGTCGTCAGCATGCCGACCTTGGCGCCCTTCTTTTCCAGGATGGTGTTGGTGGCCACGGTCGAGCCGTGCACGAACAGCGCGCAATCGCGCAACAGGCTGGTGAGCGGCAGGTCGAGCTGCTGTGCGGCCAGCCGCAGGACGCCCAAAACGCCTTCGCTGGGATCGGCCGGCACCGAGGGCGCCTTGTAGATGCGGACGGCGCCCGCGGCATCGCGCAGGACCATGTCGGTGAAGGTTCCGCCCACATCGACGCCGATGCGCCAGGGAGCGACGAGGGGAGGGAGGGAGGCGCTCATGAAGGAGGTGAGCTTAGCCGCCGCCGCCGTGCCGGGCGAGGACGCAGCGAATTTGCGCCGCGATGCGGAAAGGCGCTTCCGGTCGCCCTACGCCGCGCTGGTGAGGCGGATCCCGGGCGCTTGACTCGGCGGGCCTGCCGGCTGCATGATCATACAACGTCTGGTTGAAAGTCGAGCAGGGTGCTAAACAGACCGGACGCGCGTTCGAGCATGGCGATCCGCCATCACGCCAATGGTGCATTGGCACAGGGATGCCCGTGGCAATGGATCGTCCGCTCCCTGCTTCCTCTGTGCGGGAGGACTCACATGGCCGACGATCCCAACGTGCATCGGTGGTGCTTCATCTGGGACCCGTCCGACGATCCAAAGGCCGGCACCAGCCGGGCCGCATTGGTCAAGAAGAACAAGTGGGACAAGAACTCGACCATCAACATCGCCTTCCTCGACGGCGACCCTGCCGTGCAGAAACGCATCAAGGACGTGGTCACGGCCTGGACGCAGCCCGATACGGCGCAACTCAGGCTGGTTTTCGTCAACGACCCCGACAAGGCCGACGTGCGCATCACGTTCAAGTATTCGGGCTCGTGGTCGACGATCGGGACGTCCTGCCGCACCGTGCCGAAGGGCCAGGCGTCGATGAACTACGGCTGGCTGACGCCGCAGACCAGCGACGAGGAATTGCGCCGCGTCGTCCTCCATGAGTTCGGCCATGCGCTGGGCCTCATCCACGAGCACCAGAATCCCGATCCCAACTCGCCGATCCCGTGGAACAAGGACAATGTCTACAAGGACCTTTCGGGGCCGCCGAACAACTGGGATAGAGACACCATCGATCGCAACATGTTCCAGGCGTACGCGGTCGACGAGACGAACTTCACCCAGGTCGATACCAAATCGATCATGATGTACCCGATCCCGGCTCGATGGGTCACCGACCCGAAGTACGTCGCGGGACTGAATGACGATCTGTCGTCGACGGACAAGCAGTTCATTAACAAGACCTATCCCAAATAGATGGCCAAGAACGATTGGGCGATCGTCGTCGGGATCATGAACTATGCCGATCCCAACCTGGCCGGCCTGCAGGGGCCGGAGAACGACGCCACGGACTTTTATAACTGGGTCGTCGCGAGCGACGGCGGCGCCGTGCCGTCAGGCCAGGCCATCCTCATCAAGTCGTCCGATTTCCACCCGCCGTTCAAGGACCCGGCGTCGGCCGGGCCGACCGCCGAGGCCATCAAGGCGGCGTTCGACCATCTGCTGTCGGTCGCCGACGAGAACGAGACGAACGGACTTGGCCGCACGATCGGCGATCGTCTCTATCTTTTCTTTTCCGGCCATGGCTTCGCGCCGGCGCAGAACGACGACCTGACGGCGCTGCTGACCGCCAACGCATCGATCGCCAACGCGCAGCTCACGCACGTCATCGGCTCGTACATGGCGGACAAGTTCTGGCGCGGCAAATTCTTCGCGGAAATCCTGCTGTTCATGGATTGCTGCCGCAGCGTCATGGACTGTGCGCAGCTCTACATGCCCTACACGATCGAGCGGGCCACCGACTACGACAAGGTGCGCCGCTTCTACGCCTACGGCGCCCGCGTCGCCAAGGAAGCGCGCGAGTGGAAGATGCCGGACGGGCAGTATCACGGTGTCTTCACCAAGACGCTGCTCGATGCGCTGAGCGGCTCCGGCTACGATCCGCACGATCCGGGGCTGATCACGGCCGAATCGTTGCGCGACCAGCTCTACAACGGCTTCAAGCATTTCATGTCCGCCGCCGATCTCGCGCGACCCGACCTGCCGAAGGAGCCCCAGGTGGTCTACGAGCAGAAACCGGACTCCAACTTCACGATCGTCAAGCGCACGACGACGCTGGTGCAGAAACTACTCGGCGAAACTTCGGTCAAGAAATATGAGGTGACGATCGTGGCGTCGCCGGCGCGCGTCGGCAGCAGAGCCGTGGTGTCCGACGCGAAGCTCGTGACGGTGACGGAACAAACGCTGGCGGAGAAGACGAAGCTGTCACTCGAGCTTGGTTTTTATGCCCTCACGATCGCGGGCGAGGCGCAGCCGATTCCCTTCGAGGTGATCGGCGGGGGCAGCGAAATCCGTGTCTGACCCCGTCACCTTCGAGGTCGTCGCGGCCGACGAGGCCGCCGAAATCTACCTCATCGATGGCGACTTCCGGCTCGTCGACAAGGGGGTCGGCCGCAAGACATTCACCGTCTTGCCGGGCATCTACAAGGTCAAGAACCGCAGCGGACAGACGACCGCCGAGCGGCTGGTCGTGGTTCAGGCGGGGATGCCGCCGGTCCGGCTCGACCCGGTCGCGATCAGCTCGGCGATGCCGCTCGAGCATTCGGCGCGCACGCACGAGTATCATATGTCGGCGGCGGCAGGGGCTGACTCCGCGCCCGCCCTGCAGCACGGCGCCGGCAGCAACATCGTCATCGTGGCGCGGCAATGGACCAGCCGGAACCCGCTGCCTTCGCCCAACCCGCTCAATCCCGCGCGCGGCCTCGCCCTCCTGGAAAAAAGCGGAACCGTGATCGCCGATGTGGCGGCGCTGGCCAGGGTGCAGGCCACGGCCGATCCGATCGCGACATTCAATGTCGAGCTCGCGCCGGGATCCTATCGCCTGTCGCTGCTTCGCGCCGACGGCCGCCGCGTCGAGCAGACCTTGATCGCCTCGCCGAACTGGCAGACCCAGGTCTATCTCCTGGTCGAGGGCATCGTCGAAAACGAAGCGGCCAGGGTCGACCTGGTGAATGGCGCGATCACGCTGCGCCGGCCCACCGATCCCTTCACGGCCGACGATGCCTCCCTGCGGGCGGAAGAGATCGCCCGCGGCATCCTGCGCGGCCCCCACAAGATCCTGTCCGATGAGATGCGGGCCCAGTTCACCAGCGCGGACGCCTCGCCCATGCTCGCGCTGGTCGGCGCGCACCTCCTGATCCGCGAAGCCAATGACGAGCGCGAGAGGCTGCAGCGCGAGCCCGACGCGACGTCGACCGTGGTCGACGGAAACCGGGCGGCGCTGCGCACCATCGCCGACAATCTGCGCGGCGTGCTTGGCGACAGTCATCCCGATGTCGAAGCCGTCGCCACGGTCGCGGGTAATCCCGCTCCCGGCTTCGTCTTCGACGTTCCGCCGATGACGCGCCGGAGCTGGCCGCTGCTGCTTGCTTTGTCGGTCGAGCGGCCGGCGGCGATTCCGGCCGAGACCATCACGGCGCGGGCCGCCGAGCGCATCTGGGGCGAGGGGACGTGGCTGCAGTGGCTTGGGGTCGACGACGTCGATCGTACCGCCCTGTGGCAGGCGAAGGCGCGTGATCTGCTCGCGTCGTATGTGGCTGCGGCGCAAGCCGATGCCGCCGTGCCGGAGAACGCCGCGGCAGAGATGGCAACGTCAATCACCGCAGCCGCCGCAAGATCCGTCGCGACGTCTGTCGGCACGTCCGCCACAGGGTCTCTTGCAACGTCTGCCGTAGCCTCTGTCGTCGCGTCCGTCGCGATGCCTGTCGCAAGAGTGTTTGTCGGCGCCCGTGAGGGCCTGCGCACGGCGCAGCGGTATTTCAGGAGGCGCAGCCGAACGCCGTTCCCATCCCTCGTGCAAAGCCAAGCCGCGCGGCCCGAGTCGGCGACGTCGCCGGATCTCCGGGCGGTGCGCGATTCGATGACCGACGAGCACCGCGCCCAGCTCGTTCGGCAAGTCGGCGTACCGTTGAGCAAGATCGATGCCTGGCTCAACCAGGTCGGCCCGTGATCCCACGAGGGCGACCGGCGTCTAGAGTGGAATGGGAGATCGTGGTTCCACAGGGCATGATGGGTCCGGCTGATTCCAGCCGGACCCATCATGCTCTAGGCCAGCAGAAGTTCGCGATAGCCTTCAGCCGCCACCGCGTCGCAGCGTGCGCGGTAGGCGGGGGCGCTGCCGCTGTAGCGGGCGATGATGCGGGTCTGCTTGCCCTCGACATTGGTGTTGATGCCGGTCATCCACGAATTGACCTCGTTGGACAGCAGGCCCTCGCCCAGCGCCTTGACGTGATCGGTCCAGGCCAACACCGCTTCCGGCCGGGCATCGGCGCGGGTCAGATTGTGCTCGCGCATAAAGCGGATCAGGCCGGTCACCCAGTCGACGTTGTATTCGATGCTGCGCGGGATGTTGCCCAGTGCGGTGTGCGGTCCCATCAGCATGAACATGTTGGGGAAGCCTTCGACCT
>DATHNU010000898.1:0-3147 GCA_035485695.1 Reyranella sp.
GGGGGACAATGCGCGGCTGGTGGTCGAGCTGATCCAGCCGATCGCCATGGACGAGGGCCTGCGCTTCGCCATCCGCGAGGGCGGCCGCACCGTCGGCGCCGGCGTCGTCACCAAAGTCGTCAAGTAGACAACCGGCACGAAAGCCAGGGCAGAAGATCATGGACAACACAAACATCCGAATTCGGCTGAAGGCCTTCGATCATCGAGTGCTCGATTCGTCGACCAGCGAGATCGTCAGCACGGCCAAGCGGACGGGCGCGCAGGTTCGCGGTCCGATTCCGCTGCCGACCGGAATTGAGAAGTTCACGGTCAATCGCTCGCCGCACATCGACAAGAAGTCGCGCGAGCAGTTCGAGATCCGCACCCACAAGCGCGTGCTCGATATCGTCGACCCGACGCCGCAGACGGTGGACGCGCTGATGAAGCTCGACCTCGCCTCCGGCGTGGACGTCGAAATCAAGCTCGGCGCCTAAGCGGGTCCGGGAAGAAGCACGGGAAGAAGGAACAGACCATGCGTTGCGGTCTCGTCGCCCAGAAGGTTGGCATGACTCGCGTCTTCAACGACGCGGGAGAGCACGTGCCCGTCACCGTTCTGGAGGTTGATACGCTGCAGGTTGTCGCCGTCCGCTCGGAAGAGAAGGACAAGTACACCGCAGTCCAGCTCGGCTACGGCAAAGCCAAGGTGAAGAACGTCACCCAGCCGATGCGCGGCCACTTCGCCAAGGCCAAGGTCGAGCCGAAGAAGAAGCTCGTCGAATTCCGCGTCGCCAAGGACGCCGTCCTCGAAGTCGGCGCCGAGCTGGTGCCCAGCCACTTCGTGCCTGGCCAGTTCGTCGACGTCGTCGGCACCACGATCGGCCGCGGCTTCACCGGTTCGATGGTGCGCTGGAACTTCCACGGCCTCGAGGCCAGCCACGGCGTGTCGGTCGCGCATCGCAGCCACGGCTCGACGGGCAATCGCCAGGATCCCGGCCGCACCTTTCCCGGCAAGAAGATGGCCGGCCACTACGGCCACGAGCGCGTCACCACGCAGAACCTCAAGGTCGTCGCCGCCGACGACGAAAAGGGCCTGCTGCTGGTGTCCGGCGCCATCCCCGGCCCGCGCGGCGGCTACATCATCGTCAAGGACGCTTCCAAGCGCGCCCGTCCCAAGGATGCGCCGTATCCGGCCGGCCTGCGCAAGGCCGTCGAAGCGGCGGCACCGGCAGCCCCTGAAGCGGCTCCCGACGCGGCCGGACCGGCGACCTGAGCGGCAAGGATAGAATCATGAAGATCGCGGTCAAAACCATCGAGGGCGGCAGTGCCGGCGAGATCGATCTCGCCGATGCGGTGTTCGCCGTCCCCGTCCGCCAGGACATCCTGCATCGTTGCGTGGTGTGGCAGCTGTCGCATCGCCAGCAGGGCACGCACAAGACCAAGGGTCGCGCCGAAGTGACGGCGACGGCCAAGAAGATGTATGCCCAGAAGGGCACCGGTCGCGCCCGCCACGGCAACGAGGCGGCGCCGCAGTTCCGCGGCGGCGGCAAGGCGTTCGGCCCGGTCGTGCGCAGCCATGCATCGGACCTGCCGAAGAAGGTGCGCAAGCTTGCGCTGCGCACGGCGCTGTCGGCCAAGGCGGCCGAGGGCAAGCTGATCGTGGTCGAGGCGGCGACGCTTGCCGAGCCCAAGACGGCGCAGCTCAAGGGACATTTGGGCAAGCTCGGCCTGTCGAGCGTCCTGGTGATCGCCGGCGCCGAGGTCGACACCAATTTCGCCCGCGCCGCGGCCAACATCGCCCATATCGACGTGCTGCCGCAGCAGGGTGCGAACGTCTACGACATCCTGCGCCGCGACACGCTCGTGCTGACCCGCGACGCGGTCAAGCATCTCGAGGAGCGCCTGCAATGAGCGTGGCCAAGACCAGCGCGATCAAGGTGTCGCGTGCGCGCATGTACGAGGTGATCCGTTCGCCGCTGATCACGGAAAAGACCACCAACGGCTCGGAGTTCAGCCAGGTGACGTTCCGGGTCTCGATGGACGCCACCAAGCCCGAGATCAAGCAGGCCGTCGAAGGCCTGTTCAAGGTCAAGGTGAAGGCGGTCAACACCGTCACCGTGAAGGGCAAGAGCAAGGTATTCCGCGGCCGTCCGGGCGTGCGGAGCGACTGGAAGAAGGCGATCGTCTCGCTGGTCGATGGTCACAAGATCGACGTGACCACAGGCCTGTAGGACGGGGGAACGACAAATGGCTCTGAAGAGTTACAAACCGATCACGCCGTCGCTCAGGCAGCTGGTCATCGTCGACCGCACGGGCCTGTGGAAGGGCAAGCCGGTCAAGGCTTTGACGCGCGGCAAGCACAATACCGGCGGCCGCAACAACCACGGCCACATCACCAGCAACCACATGGGTGGCGGCCACAAGCGCCGGCTGCGCATCGTCGACTTCAAGCGTCGCAAGTTCGACGTGGCGGCGACGGTCGAGCGCCTGGAGTACGATCCCAACCGGTCGGCCTTCATCGCGCTGATCAAATACAGCGACGGCGAGCTGGCCTACATCCTGGCGCCGCAGCGCGTGAAGGCGGGCGACGAGGTCGTGTCGGGCGAGAAGGTCGACATCAAGCCGGGCAACGCCATGCCGCTGGCCAACATGCCGGTCGGTACCATCGTGCATAACGTCGAGCTGAAGAAGGGTCGCGGCGGCCAGCTGGCGCGTTCCGCCGGCACCTACGCCCAGCTCGTCGGCAAGGATGCGGGCTACGCCCAGATCAAGCTCAACTCGGGCGAGCTGCGCCTGGTCCCGGCCGAGTGCCTGGCCACGGTCGGCGCGGTCTCCAATCCGGACAACCAGAACATCGTCATCGGCAAGGCCGGCCGCCAGCGCTGGCTCGGCATTCGTCCGACGGTTCGTGGCGTCGCCATGAACCCGGTCGATCACCCGCATGGCGGCGGCGAAGGCAAGACCTCGGGCGGCCGCCATCCGGTGACGCCGTGGGGCATGCCGACCAAGGGCTACAAGACTCGGAACAGCAAGAACACCGACAAGTTCATCGTTCAGCGGAGACAGAAATAAATGGGCCGCTCACTGAAGAAGGGTCCCTTCGTCGATACGCATCTCCTCGAGAAGGTCGAGGTGATGAATCGCGGAGCGGACCGCAAGATCATCAAGACA
>DATHNU010000899.1:0-4157 GCA_035485695.1 Reyranella sp.
CCAGCCCGGGGATCAGCTTGCCCGGCCGGTCGGAGATATCCATCTCCCAGGCAACCAGCGGATCGTAGATCGTGAGTCCGGTGAACTGGTAGGCGCCGGCGCCGCGATCGGGCTGGCCGGTGGTGAGCGGAATGTCGGCCATCGAGATGCCGTAGCGCACGATCTTTTCGTCGGCGCGCGCCGGTGTGCCGAAGATTGTCGGCAGAGCGAGGGCGCTGGCGCCGGCCAGAATCGAGCGGCGCGAAAGTCTGGACTTGATCATGAGGATCTCCCGGAGGGTCAGAGCGTGGGCCGCCGCAGCCGCCACGGCGTGGCGCGTTCGTAGGCGGCACCGGCTGCAAAGACGCTGGCCTCGTCGAACGGCCGGCCGCCGAGCTGGAAGGCCAGCGGCAGTCCGTCGCCGCCCAAGCCGCAGCACACGGTGAGCGCGGGCTGGCCGGTGACATTGAACGGCATGCTGAGCGAGGGCTTGCCGAGAAAGTGGAAGATCTCCTGCGGCTCCTCGAAGATCTCGGGCGGTCCCCATTGGTTGGGCGCCATGATCAGGTCGTATCCGCGCATGGCCGCGCGCGTGTCGACCTGCAGCTTGCGGCGGAAGCGCAGCGCCCCGAGATATTGTTCGGCCGTGACGAAGGCGCCGAGCTGGAAGCGGCGGCGCGTCGTGTAGCCGAATTTCTCCGGCGTCTCGATCACCTCCTGGCGATGAATGGCGTGCGCCTCGACGGTGATCACGACGCGCCCGCAGATGTGATAGTCCCGGATGTCGGGGAACACGACTTCCTCGACGACCGCGCCCTGATCGCGCAGCACGCGCACCGCCTCGTCCATGCCCTTGGCCATGTCGGCCGACAGGTTGCCTTCGTACCAGGTCCGGGCGAGCGCAATGCGCATACCCTTGATCGAACGATGGGCCGAGGCGCCGTAATCGACCTTGGTTGCCTTGACCGAGCCTTGATCATTGGGGTCGTAGCCCGCCAGCACGTCCAGCATCAGCGCGTTGTCCTCGACCGTCCAGGCGAGCGGCCCTGCGGTGTCGAAGCTGAAGGACAGCGGGAAGATGCCGCACCGGCTGACCAGGCCGTAGGTCGGCTTGATGCCGGCGGTGCCGCAGAAGCCCGCCGGGTTGCGGATCGAGCCCCCGGTGTCGGAGCCCATGGCGCCCATGCAGAGGGCGGCGGCGACGGCCGCGCCCGAGCCGCTCGACGAGCCGCCCGGCTGGTAGTCGGTGTTCCACGGGTTGCGCGCCGGCGGGAAAGGCTGGTCGGGCGTCATCGCGCCGTTGGCAAATTCATGGGTGGCGAGCTTGCCCAGGATGACGGCGCCGCCAGCTTTCAGGCGACGCACGGTCTCGGCGTCGATCGCCGGGACGTAGTCGCCGCGCAGGTGCGAATGGCCGGTCGTCAGCACGCCTTCGGTCTCGTAGATGTCCTTGAGCGCGATCGGAATGCCATGCAGGGGGCCGCGATTGAGCCCCTGGCCCATCTCCCTGTCGGCCTGCTTCGCAGCGAGCAGCGCGCGATCGGCGGTGAGGGTGACGAAGCTCGCGATCTTGTGATCGACGGCCGCAATGCGCGCGAGGAAAGCCTCGGTGAGCGCCGTCGAGGTGACCTCGCCGCGCGCCATCAGGCTGCCGGCCTCGGCGATGCTGAGCGTCGTCAGGTCGGCCGTGCTGCGCTTACTCATCGGCGCGGAACACGTGCGGCGGTTCGGCAGCCCAGGCCCAACGAGTGGGAATGCGCTCCATCAGGGAGAGCAATCCGGCATAGCCCTTGTGCAGGTGCTCGATGTCCTCCGTCGTGAGCGGCAGGCCTGTCAGCGCGGCACGCGCACGAAATTCCTCAAGCGTTGGTGGATTCTTTTCTGTCATCCCATCCTCCCGCGCCCAAGCATGCAATCGACATGCCGCCCGGGCCGCAGAGGCAGCCTACCGCCTTGGCTTGGCGCTTGCATGCTCCAGGTCCAAGCGCCCTCCAGGAGGCGTCGAACAGTGGAGCATGGAATGTTCAAGCGTCTTGGCGCCGCCGTGGTCGGGATCGGTCTTTTCGCAGCGGCTGCAATGCCTGCCTTCTCCCAGGGCACTCTGCGCATCGGCATGACAGCCGCCGATATTCCGCTCACGACCGGCCAGCCCGACCAGGGCTTCGAAGGCTATCGCTTCGCGGGCTACACGATTTATGACGGGCTGGTGAACTGGGACCTGTCGAAGGCCGATACCATCGCCGACATCAAGCCGGGACTTGCGACGGAATGGTCGGCGGTCGAGGGCGAGCCCACCAAGTGGATCTTCAAGCTGCGGCAGGGCGTGAAGTTCCACGACGGAACGGACTTCGATGCCGACGTGGTGGTGTGGAACCTCGAGAAAATCCTGAACGACAAGTCGCCGCAATACGATCCGAAGCAGGCGGCCCAGGCGCGCGGGCGTGTGCCGACGCTGGTCGGCTGGAAGGCGGTCGACAAATATACGGTCGAGCTCACCACGCGCGTGGTGAATGCGCTCTTCCCTTACGACATGTCCTATATCTTCTTTCAGAGCCCGACCAATTGGGAGAAGCAGGGCAAGGACTGGGTCAAGGTGGGCCTGCAGCCGGCCGGCACCGGCCCCTTCAAGGTCGACCGGGTCGTGCCGCGCGAGCGTCTCGAACTGTCGCGCTTCGACGGCTACTGGGACAAGAGCCGCGTGCCCAAGCTCGACAAGGTGCTCCTGTTCCCCATGCCCGAGGCCGCGACCCGCACCGCGGCGCTGCTGGCCGGCCAGGTCGACTGGATCGAGGTCCCGGCGCCTGACGCCATTCCCCGCCTCAAGCAGGGCGGCATGGCGATCGTCACCAACAAGTATCCGCACAACTGGGCCTACCAGCCCAGCATGGTCGAGGGCTCGCCGTGGACCGATATCCGCGTGCGCAAGGCGGCCAACCTCGCGATCGATCGCGCTGGCCTTGCCAAGCTGCTGGGTGGCCTGATGATCGAGTCCAAGGGCGCGGTCTATCCCGGCCATCCGTGGTTCGGCTCGCCCAGCTTCGACATCAAGTACGATCCCGAGGCGGCCAAGAAGCTGCTGGCCGAGGCGGGCTACGGCCCCAACAAGAAGCCCAAGATCAAGATCGCGATCTCGACCTCGGGCTCGGGCCAGATGCTGCCGCTGCCGATGAACGAATACGTGCAGGAGAACCTGAACGCCGTGGGTTTCGACACCTCGTTCGAGGTCATGGAATGGAACGCCCTGGTCACGTTCGGCTTCCAGCCGGTGACCGGCGAGGCCTCCACCAAGGCCGGCACCAACGGCATCAACATCAGCCGCGCCACCGTCGATCCCTATTCGGCCTTCATGCGCCTCTATCACAGCGAGTACGTCCCGCCGAAGGGCGCCAACTGGGGCATCCTGAAGGATCCCAAGCTGGATGAGCTGATCAACAAGGCGCACACCAGCTTCGACCGCGCGGCGCAAACCAAGGCGCTGGCCGACGTGCATACCTACATCGTCGACCAGGCCTATTGGGTCTATATCGCCCACGACCTCAACCCGCGCGCCATGAGCCCCAAGGTGACGGGCTTCGTGCAGGCCCAGAGCTGGTTCCAGGACCTCACGCCCATCGTCATGAAATAGCGGCGAAGGGATCCCTTCCATGCTGCTCTATGCGCTGCGGCGATTGTTCTATCTGGTGCCGGTCGCCTTTGGCGTCTCGCTGCTGGTCTTCGCGCTGGTCCACCTGGCGCCGGGCGATCCGATCTCGGCCATCGTGCCGCCGGACGCGCCGCAGGAAGTCGTCGACAAGCTCAAGGAGTATTACGGCTTCGACAAGCCGTTGCCGATCCAGTACCTGCGCTGGCTCGCCGTCACCCTGACCGGCGACTTCGGCACCTCGATCGGCACCGGCCGGCCGGTGGCGACCGAGGTCGCGTCGGCTTTCGGCAACACCATCATCCTGGCCATCTCCGCCACGCTGCTGGCCTTCAGCCTGGCCGTCATCCTGGGCACCGCGGCGGCCTATGCCAAGTCGCGCATCGTCGATCGCCTGGTCACCTTGATCTCCCTGATGGGCGTCAGCGTGCCCCACTTCTGGCTGGCGATCGTGCTGGTCATCATCTTCTCGGTCGAGCTCGGCGCCTTGCCGCCGATGGGGATCGGGCCGGAGAATTCGACCGGCTGGCGCCTCGAC
>DATHNU010000900.1:0-21408 GCA_035485695.1 Reyranella sp.
GCGAGGAAACCGACCGCGGAGCCGACGCCGGCATTGGGCGGCACGATCACGCGCCTGACGCCGATCTTCTCGGCGACACGCGCGGCATGCAGCGGCGCACCGCCGCCGAAGGCGATGAGGTTATACTGGTTGACCGCGGCGCCACGCTCGGCAGCGTGTACCCGCGCCGCGCTCGCCATGTTCTCCGACACCATCTCGTAGACGGCATAGGCCGCCATGTCGGTCGACAGGCCGAGGCCTTCGGCCACGTCGCGTTCCAAGGCGCCCTTGGCCGCATCGAGGTCGAGCGCGATGGTGCCGCCGGCGAAATCGTCGGGATCGATAGTGCCCAGCACGACATTGGCGTCGGTCACCGCCGGATGCCGGCCGCCGCGGCCATAGCAGGCCGGGCCGGGCTCGGCGCCGGCGCTTTCCGGGCCCACGGTGACCCGCTTCAGGGCATCGAGCCTGGCGATCGAACCGCCGCCCGCGCCGATCTCGACCATCTCGATCACCGGCACGCGCACCGGCAGGCCCGAGCCCTTGAGGAAGCGGGCCGCGCGATCGACCTCGAACAGCCGCGCGGTATGCGGCTTGTAGTCGTCGATCAGGCAGATCTTGGCCGTGGTGCCGCCCATGTCGTAGCTGAGCGCCCGCGCTTCGCCGGCGCGGGCCGCGACCTGCGCGGCAAAGATCGCGCCGCCGGCCGGGCCTGACTCGACGAGGCGCACAGGGAAGCGCCGCGCCGTCTCGATGGCGGTGAGGCCGCCGCCTGACGTCACGAGATAGATCGTGCCGGTGAACTTCTCGGCGACAAGAGCCGTCTGCATGCGTTCGAGGTACGAATCCATCAGGGGCTGGACATAGGCGTTGGCCACCGCGGTCGAGGTGCGTTCGTACTCGCGGACCTCGGGGCAGACCTCGCTCGACAGGGTCAGCCAGAGATCGGGCAGCCCGGCTTCCAGGATCTCGCGTGCACGCCGCTCGTGCGCCGGATTGACATAGGAGTGCATGAAGGCCACGGCGAGGCTCTCGATGCCTTGGGCCCTGAGTTGTCCGGCGAGCGCACGCACCGCGCCTTCGTCGAGCGCCAGCCGCACCTTGCCGTGCACGTCCATGCGCTCGGGCACGGTGAAGCGCAGCGCGCGCGGGACCAATGGCTTCGGCTTCTCGATGGTGAGATCGTACTGGTCGTAGCGGCTTTCGTTGGCGATATCGAGGATGTCGCGGAAACCCTCGGTGGCGAGCAGCGCCGTGCGCGCCCCGCGCCGTTCGATCACCGCGTTCGTCGCCAGTGTCGTGCCGTGCACGAACACGGCAACATCGCCAAAAACACGTCCCGCATCAGCCAGGATCAGCCGCACCCCGTCGAGAACCGCCTCCTCGGGCCGCTGCGGCGTCGTCAGCAGCTTGCGCGTCAGCCGTCGCCCCTCCTCTTCCAGCACCACGTCCGTGAACGTGCCGCCAATGTCGACGGCAATGCGCAAATCCCTGACCACCTTGTTCCAAAACCCCTGTCCCGCGAAACGGGCGCGACCGTAGACCGGCCCTCCCCGCGTTGCAATTCGCAGGCCATGCCGCCTATGGTCGCCTGGTGACGGACATGGCCCCGACTTTGCGCGCGCGGATCTACGGGCTCCTGCGCTATACCGATCCCAGCCCCGCCGCGCGGCGCTGGCGGGGCCTGCACCTGACCGTCCTCGGCATCGGCCTGCTGGCCGTGATCCTGCTGTCGATCGACGAGCTGCCAGGGGAGATCAAGCACTGGCTGCGCGTCGTGATCTGGGCGGTCACCGTCGTGTTCTTCCTCGAATATCTCCTGCGGCTCTGGGTGGCGCCGGAGTTCACGCGTTTCGACCAGCAGTCGCCGACCCTGGCCCGCGCCCGCTGGGCGATGTCCTTGCCCGGACTGATCGGGCTGCTGGCCGTCTTGCCGGCGGTCATGTTGGCGGGCGGCTACGGCATCACCGGCTCCGACACCGCATCGGTCTTTTGCATCCTCTGGATCCTCAAGCTCGGGCTGCATGCGCCGGCGTTCGGCACGCTCTCCCGGGTCGTGTCCAACGAACGCGCGCCGATCGCCAGCGTGCTGATCCTGTTCGGCATCGTGCTGATGCTCGCGGCCACCGCGGCCCACTTGCTCGAGCGCGTGCGCCAGCCCGACCAGTTCGGCAGCCTGCCGGGGGCGATGTGGTGGGCCGTCGTCACGCTCACCACCACGGGCTATGGCGACGTCGTGCCGCTCACGGTCGGCGGCAAAATGATCGGCGCGACGCTGATGATCTCCGGCATCATCGTGCTGGCGCTGATGACCGGCGTGCTCGCCACCGGCTTTGCCCAGGAGGAGCGGCGGCGCGAGTACCTTCGCGTCTGGGATCAGGTGGCGCGGGTGCCGATCTTCGCCTCGCTCGGTGTCGTCACCCTGTCGGAGATCGTGGGCAAGCTCAGGACACGCTACTACCCTCCGCGCATCACCGTGATGAGACGCGGCGATGTCGGAGATTCGATGTTCTTCATCGCCAGCGGCGAAGTCGAAGTTCGCCTGCCCAACGGCGGATCGGTGCGGCTGGGCGACGGCGCATTCTTCGGCGAGATGGCCCTGCTCGAACGCCAGCCGCGCAGCGCCTCGGTGGCGACCACCAAGCCGACCACCCTGCTCGTCCTTTACGCCAGCGATTTCTACGAGATCGCCTCGCACATCCCGGCCCTCGCCGAGGCGGTCGAGGTCGAGGCACGGCGCCGACGCGAGGAGAATCTCGGGCGCCAGCCGGGCGACGCCCCGCGATGATGGGCCAACCGGGACGGCCAATTCGCGGTCCCTATGCAGCCGGCGACGGGGCTATCGCCATTGGCCCGGCCCCCGCCTTCGGCTATATCGCGGCGCGTCACGCGGATGCAGCCGCCCGCTGAGACCCTTTTAGCCACGAAAGCTGTCGAATGTCGCTGATCACGCCCGTCATCCTGGTTGGAGGCTCCGGCAAGCGCCTGTGGCCCTTGTCGCGTGAAAGCATGCCCAAGCAGTTCGTGCCACTCCTGGGCACGCAATCCACTTTCCAGCAGACCCTGCAGCGGGTGGCAGACCGCGGTCTGTTCGGCCGGCCGGTGATCGCCACCAACGACGCCTACCGCTTCATGGCCGCGCAGCAGGCCAAGGACATCGGCATGGAGATCGACATCCTGGTCGAGCCGTCGCGCCGCGATTCGGGTCCGGCGATGGCCGCCGCCGCGGCCTACGCCCGCAGCCAGGGCGCCAAGGCCGTGCTGGCGCTGGCCTCGGACCACCTGGTGATCGGCGACGAGGAATTCCGCGCCGCCTGCCGCGAGGGGCTTTTGGCCGTCGAACAGGGCGGCATCGTGACCTTCGGTATCCCGCCGACCGAACCCAAGACCGACTACGGCTACATCCGGCCTGGCAGCGAGCGCATCGGCCCGGTGCTGAAGGTCGCGGCTTTCGTCGAGAAGCCCAACGCCCAGACGGCGCTGCGCTACATCGCCGAGGGGCTGTTGTGGAACAGCGGCAACTTCCTGTTCCCGCCCGACCTGTTGCTCTCGGAGATGGCCCGCTTCGAGCCGACCATGGCCGCCGCCGCCGAGGAAGCCGTGGCCAAGGCCAAAAAGACCGGCACGACGGTGTTCCTGGATGCCGAGGCTTTCGCCAAGGCGCCGGCCAAGTCGATCGACTATGCCGTCATGGAACGCACCGACAAATGCTGGGTCGTGCCGGCCAAGTTCCGCTGGTCCGACCTCGGCACTTGGGATGCGCTGCTCGATATCGGCGAGGCCGACAGCGCGGGCAACGTCACCGAGGGGCCGGTCGAGATCGACCATGTGCGCAACTCCTATGTGCGCTCCGACGGCCCGCTGACCGCGGTGATCGGCGTCGAGGAAGTGGTCGTGGTGGCGATGAACGATGCCGTCCTGGTCGGCCATCGCGACAACCTTCCGCGGCTGAAGGACGTCGTGCAGCGCATGTCGGACGGCAAGCATCGGGCCGCGACCGAGCATGCGGTGATGCACCGGCCGTGGGGCAGCTACCAGGACATCGACCGCGGCGAGCGCTTCCGCGCCAAGCGGCTGACCGTCAATCCGGGCGCCAAGCTCAGCCTGCAGAGCCACAACAGGCGGGCCGAACATTGGGTCGTGGTGAAGGGCGTCGCCGAAGTGACGCTCGACGGCAAGATCATGACCCTGCACGAGAACGAATCGACCTACATCCCGATCGGCGGCATCCACCGCCTGGCCAATCCGGGGCCCGAGCTGCTCGAGGTCGTCGAGGTCCAGACCGGCGACTATCTCGAGGAGGACGACATCGCGCGCTACGAAGACATCTACGCCAGGGTTTAGGCCATGCGCTTTGGCGCTCATCACGAGTGGGGCAAGCTGCGCGAGGTCGTGATCGGCATCTCGCCGGCCGAGGATTTCGTGGTGTTCCACGAGGACTCGCAACGTTGGCTCCTGCCGGAAGGCGACAGGCTGAGCCGCGCCCACAAGGGCCGGCGCCTGATCGACGTCGACCCCGAATGGGCTAGGCGCATCGAGCGCCAGGTCGACGCGCTGGCCGAGCTGGTGGCGCGCGAGGGCGTGACCGTCCACCGCCCGCAGCGGCTCGAAGGCGCGGAGCGCACGTTCCTGGCGCCCAACGGCGAAGGTGCCCAGCTCTTCCCCCGCGACGGCATGATCGTGATCGGCAACCACGTGATCGATGCCTCGCTCCGCCTGCTGTGCCGGCAGCGCGAACGTTACGGGCTGCGGCCGATCATCCAGGAAGTCGTGCGGCAGCGCGGCGCGCGCTGGTCGAGCGTGCCGCTGGGCTCGCCGGCCTGCGTCGACGGTCCGTTCCTCGAGGGCGGCGACACGCTGCTGAACGGCCATGAGATCTATGTCGGCATCTCGGGCTGCGCTTCCGACCTTGCCGGCGCCGACTGGCTGGAGGCGCTGCTGGGCGACAAATACCGGGTGATTCCGGTGGCGATGAAGTCGAACGTGCTGCATCTCGACTGCGCCCTGGCGCTGATCAAGCCCGGCCTGCTGGTCTATTGCCCGGCCAAGCTCATAGACGGCCTGCCGATGTCGCTGCGCGACTGGGACAAGATCGAGGTCTCGGTCGACGAGGCCAACCGGCTGGCCACCAACGGCCTGGTCCTCGAGGAGGGCCGCGTCATCATCGACGCCGACAACGCCCGGGTGATCGACGAACTGCGCAAGCGCAAGGTCGACGTCATTCCCCTGCCGTTCGACGGCCCGATCTCGACCGGCGGCGGCTTGCGTTGCGCGCACCACCCGTTGTTGCGGGAGAGCATGCTGGCCTGAGGCCGGTCCCCACGATCATGTTCCCTCCCCCTTGGGGGAGAGGAACATGAAAGGGGATGACGATGAGCGTTCAAGCCCCCCGCTTGGGCGTGCGGTCGAAGACGACGGGCTTGGGCCGGTCCATCGCCTTCCGGGCGTGGACACCGAGCGAGCGCACCAGCATGGCGACCTGGCCGCCGACGAAGCGCAGCAGCACTACGGTGAAACGCAGCGGCGACATTTCCCCGCCGCGGATGAAATTATGGCCGGCGCGCAGGAAGGTGGTGGCGCAGACCAGCACCCAGGCCAGGGTCGCCAGGAAGAGCGTCAGGAGCAGTGGCACCAGGGAAGGCGCCAGCAGACCCGCCAGCAGGCCCGCGACGACGCCGACCAGCAGCACGGGCTGGTTCAACGACATGCAGAGATGCAGGAGGGCGGCCGCCTTCGCCGATGGCGTGATGTCGCGGCTCTTCAGGATCGCCGGGACCATGCGGAGCGAGACGTGGCGGAAGCCGTCCTGCCAGCGCTGCTGCTGACGCAGCCAGGTCGCGGTGTCGGCCGGCAGTTCGCCGGGCACCGCCACGCTGGTCAGGAACAGGGCGCGCCAGCCCTTGACCCAGCCGCGGTAGGTGAGGTCGAGGTCTTCGGTGACGGTATCGCCCTTCCAGCCGCCGCCCGCCTCGATCGCAGCGCGCTGCCAGATGCCGCAGGTGCCGTTGAAGGGCAGCGGATGGCCGGCCCAGCAGCGCGTCGCCTGCTCGATGCCGAGATGGGCGTCGAGCGTCACCATCTGCATCTCGGTGAGCGCGTTCTCGTGCGGATTGAGGAAATCGAAACGCGCCTGCACGAAGGCCCAGTCGGGGTTGGCGAAGAACGGCCGCATGCAGGTGCGCAGGAAGTCGGACGGCGGCACGTAGTCGACGTCGAAGATGGCGAAGTAATCGTAGGGCGTCTTCTGCATCGCCTCGTGCAGCGCGCCGCCCTTGTAGCCGCTGCGATCGGTGCGCTGCAGGGCCACGACATCGCGGCCCTCCGCCCGCAATCCGGCCACCACCGTGCGCGCAAGCTCGGCGGTCTCGTCGGTGCTGTCGTCGAGCACCTGGATGTGCAGCTTGTCGCGCGGCCAATCGAGCCGCGCCGCCGCCTCGACGCCGCGGCGTAACACGCCGCCTTCGTTGAAGGAGGGGATCTGGACCACGACATGCGGTAGCTCGGCGTCGGCCGGCAGCGGCGTGGCCAGCAGCGCCCGTTCGCGGCTGAGGCCCTGCGCCTTCAGGCGGTGATGCAGCACGACCATGTAAAGCAGGCTGCCGACGAAGGCGGCGAGCAGCACGCAGCAGACCGCGAAGATCGCGGCGAGCAGCATGGCCAGGTTGGCGAGCGCGGCCATCGGCAGGTCAGGTGCCCGTCTTGGGCGTGCGGTTGAAGCCGGTCTTGCGGCCGAAGCCCGCGCCCACGATGGCGCCGGCGTTGGCGGCCGCGAGATAGACGATCAGCGCCGGCACGCTCGCCGCCGTGACCAGGTAGCGCACCAGGTCGCCGCGCTGCAGCCGGCGATAGGCGCCCCAGGTCATGCCGACCAGCACGGCCAACATGGCACAGAGCCACAGCCACAGCAGAAAACGGAAGAAGCCGGTCAGATATCCATGGCCGATCACCGACAGGATCAGCGCGACGACGCCCACGATCAGCACCGGAAAGATCAGCTGCTGGCCCAGCGCGACCGTGGTCGTGAACTTGGCCTCGTCAGACCAATCGGACTTCCAGATCGGCACGAGCAGCTTGCGCGCCACTTGCATGAAACCCTTCGACCAGCGGCTCTGCTGGGCGCTGAAATCGTCGAGCTTGCTGGGCAGCTCGCCGGTCACGTGCGGCTCCATCAGGAAGACGCCGCGCCAGCCCTTGAGGTGCGTGCGCAGCACCAGGTCGAGGTCCTCGGACAGGGTGTCATGCGACCAGCCGCCGGCCTCGTCGACCGCGGCGCGTCGCCAGATGCCGCCGGTGCCGTTGAACTGGAAAGGCACGCCGCGCCGGGCGCGGACGTCCTGCTCGACGGCGAAGTGGGCGTCCTGCATCAGGCGCTGGGCGCGGGTCAGCCAGTTGCGTTCGCCGTTGCCCCATTCGATGCGGGTCTGCACGAAGGCGGCCTTCGGTTCGGTCAGGATCGCCGTCATGGCGCCCTGCAACCAGTCGGGAGCCGGCACGAAGTCGGCGTCGAAAACCGCGACGTAGGGCGCGTCCGAGAGGGCGAGGCCGGCCGCCAGCGCGCCCGCCTTGAAGCCGCTTCGGTCGGCCCGCCGCACGTGCGCCACGTCGACGCCGTCGCGCCGGAGCCGCGCCACGGCATGGACGGCGATGTCCGGGGTGATGTCGGTGCTGTCGTCGAGCAGCTGGATGGTCAAACGGTCGCGCGGCCAGTCGAGCGCCGCGGCCGCGACCAGCGCGCGCTCGACGACCAGCGGCTCGTTGTAGACCGGGATCTGCACCAGCACATGCGGCAGCTCGGCCGGCAGTGGCGGCGGGACCGCGTCAGCCGCCGGCAGCTCGATCAGCCAATAGACCAGGTAGAGGAAGTAGCCGGCGATGGCGAACTGCGCAGCCAGGCTGAGAAAGACGATAAGGTCGATGGCGAAGAGCAGCATCGCTGCCTCGCCGTCAGTGGTAGTGGATCGGCACTTCGAAGCAGCGGCCGTCCTCGATATGGAGACGGCGCGACGCCACGTCGAAGATGCGCTCGTCGTGCGTCGACAACACGACCGCGCACTTGGCGCGCATGGCGAGATCTTTCAGCTGATCGACCACCAGCCGGCCGGCGACGCGGTCGAGCGCCGAGGTCGGCTCGTCGGCGATGATGAGGTCGGGCAGCCCGATCATGACGCGGGCGATGGCGACACGCTGCTGCTGGCCGCCCGACAGCTCGTCCGGCCAGGCGTCCGCCTTGTCGCCGAGGCCGAGCAGCCCCAGCAAGTGACGGGCGCGCGGCTCGTCCCAGGACGGATCCGACAGCGGCGTCGTCGAGACGCCCGCCATGACGTTCTGCAGCGCCGTCAGCGAGGACAAGAGGTTGCGCTTCTGGAACAGGAAGCGCACGCGGTTGCGCAGGACGTCGAGCGTCGTGCCGCTCAGGTTGACGATGTCGGTGCCGAGCAGGCGAAGCTTGCCTTCCGAGGGGCGGCGCATGGTGCCGAGGATGGTGAGCAGCGTCGTCTTGCCCGAGCCCGAAGGCCCGGTGACGATCACCAGTTCGCCCTCGCGGACCTGCATGTTGATGTCGAACAGCACGTCGGCGCGCTGCGGCCCCTCGCCGTAGTGGTGGTGGACGTCGATCGCCTCGACGACCGGCGGGCCGAAATTGTGGACGTCGGACATGGCTATTCGAACAGCATGATGGGGTCGACCTTCCACAGTCGCCGGATGGCGAACAGGCTCGACACGACGGTCATGATCACGCAGGCGACCAGCGCCACCACCATCTCGCGCAGACCCATCGACATGCCGAGATGCATGGCCGCTTCCGTGACGCCGTAGACCAGGCGTCCCAGCGTGAAGGACAGCACGAAGGCCGGCGTGATGATGGCCGCGCCGATCTGGCCGATCATGAAGAAGAAGAACCACCAGTTGTAGCCCAGGCTTTTCAGGATGGCGTATTCCGGCAGGTAGAAGCGGATGATCTGGTACTGGGCGTAGTAGATGAACACCATGCCGATCATCACGCCCATCACGAAACCCAGGTCGGTGATGTAGCCGACCGGCGTCTCGCGCGACCAGTAGGCCCGCTCGCGCAACTCGAACTCATGGATGG
This sequence comes from Reyranella sp., assembly GCA_035485695.1. Taxonomy (GTDB): domain Bacteria; phylum Pseudomonadota; class Alphaproteobacteria; order Reyranellales; family Reyranellaceae; genus Reyranella. The sequence continues at coordinate 9,071 of DATHNU010000900.1, forward strand.
TGATCACCTCGCCACGGCCTATGAGCGCCTTGTTCAGCTCCTGACGCACCGCGGCAGGGTCGGCGCCAGCCACGAGCTTGACCGAGATGAAGGCCGGGCGGTCCGACCACCAGGCGCCAAACACCTCGGCCATGGTGGTCTCGGACATCAAAATCGCGCCATCGTTCAAGACGTTGGGCCCGACGGCAAAGGTGCCGACGACGAAAAGCTCGCGCAGCAGGCCGCGATTGTCGGGCGGCCCCAGGACCGGCACGTCCCCGCCGCGCTCCGCGGCTTCGGCGAGATCTCCGAAATACGGCCGTGAATCGCGGTCGAACAGCACGCGCCGCGTCTCGCGCAGCTTGTAGAGGTTCTCCTTCAGCCCCGGCACGTCGATCGCTGGCCGTTCGACGTCGATGGCATACCAGGCGAGCCGGCGGGAGGTCGGTATGCCGGAGTAATTTATCGACATGACGCCAAACCAGAACGGCGATGTGCTGGCGACCGCAGGATTGGTCGCGACGATATCGGTCACGGCGACCGGCACCTCGGCATGGAGCTGCATCGATTTGAAGCCGTAGGGCACGACCACGAGGTCGCCGGTAACCATGCGATGGAGTCGCACCGACGATTCGTAGACGGCACGCTCGATCCCGAGCTGGGCGAAAATCACCAGCAGGCTCGCCGTGACGCCGGCCAGGGAAAGCAGCGTGCTGGTGCGCTGGCGCTTGAGCTGCTGGACGCCGAGCGGCATGATCGTCGCGGTACGCGCCGACGCCCGCACGCGGGCCAGGGAGAAATCCGGCCGCCAGTGACGGAGCTGTGCCACACGCGACAACAGGCGCAACAGCCGAAGCCGCAGCGCCGGTACGTCAGGCAGGATCAGGGCCATTAGAGGAAGGTGACGCGTGTCTCGCGTCCCAGCACCGGCGGCATGCTGGAGGGATCGTCGAATACGATCTCGACCTGCACGACGCGGGCGTCCGTCGACGAAGCGCCGTCCGGCTCGACACGCTGCATGCGCTTCACCGTGGGCGCCACGCGCGAGATCGTGCCCTTGTAGACGGTCGGGCTGCCGCGGAACGTGACTTCGACCTTGCCGCCGGGCTTGAGGTGGGCAACGTGCAGTTCATCGACGTCGGCCAGAACGCGCAACTGGCTCATGTCGACGATCTTGGCGATGCCGGCGGGTGAGATGCGTTCGCCCTGGCGCGAGAAGATCTGCACCACGACGCCGTCGAGCGGCGAGCGAACCAGCGATTCCTCGCGGCTGCGCCGGGCGCTGTCGACCGAGGCTTCCGAGTTGGCGAGATCGATCTCATATTGAGCCAGATCGTTCTTGAGCGTCGTCCTTGCGAGTTCCAGCCTGACTCTCTCGCGCGCAAGGCTCTGCTCGGCGAGGCTGGCTTCAAGCTCTTTCTGGTCGGGCGGCTTGCCGGATCGCGAGCGCTGGAGAGTCGACAGCTTGTCGGACTCGATCGACGACTTCAGCGTGGCTTCCAGCAAGGCAATATCGGTGACACGGGTCCCCGTCAGCACCATATCGTGCGTTTGTTTCAGCTTGCTGAGGTTGGCCTCGGCCATACGAAGCGCAACATCGGCCTTGGGATAATTCGACAATACGGCAATGATCTCGTCGCGCTTGACCTTCTGGCCGTCCTTGATGCGCAACTCGAGCAGGTTGCTGCCGCCCGAGGGATCGCCGGCAACGACCGCCGTGCCCGCCGGGGCGTCGGTGTAGCCGCGCGAGATCAGGGCCGGCGCGGCGGGTTTCGCCGTGTCCTGGGCGCTGCTGGTCTGCCGGCTAGGCGCGATCCACAACACAAGGGCGGCAATGACGGCTGCCACCGCCACCCCCGTCGCACCCCATGTGAACTTCTTTGCTCGGGCCATATACCATTCTACCAAAAATCGCATCGGCGCGCTCGGGGGCGCGTCAGAACGTCGTCGTTGTCAGCAGATTGCCTCTGGCAACACCGATGATCGAGAAGGTGCGGTAAATCGAGGTCAGGACCTTGTCGTATTCGTAAAGCGGTGCATTGGTGACATAGACAACGTCTTGCGCCTGAACTCCGAACTGCTGAGCGACAAAGATAGATACTGGTTGAAACAGGTCCAACCGAAAAACGCGCGCCCTGGCCGTGGGATTGTTGCGCAAATCCCCCATTCTGAACACATAAACGCCAGTTTTGTTTGCTCGTTGATCCTGCAGCCCGCCGACATTCCCCAATGCCTCCAGCAAGCTGAGATTGGCTTTGGTGAGCTCAACATTGCCCGACTTCATGACCGCACCCAGGACGGTATAGACGCGGGGATTGGATCGGACGACGATCTCGTCGCCTTTCTGGACGGGAATATCCGCACCGGCGAGCAGTTCGGACATCTGTGCCCTCAGGATCACCTGCCCTTGGCGTCGCACCACCACTTCGAGCTGGTTCGCCGGCACGGCCAACTGGCTGCCACCGGCCGGGCCGCCGGCCATGTTGATGGCATCGACCACGGTGCGGATGTCGTCGAGAATCGACCAGCGCCCGGGCTTCTTGACGTCGCCTGACACCATCACCGTCTGGGTGCGCGGCGATTCGAAATCGACGATGACCTCGGGCTCCTGCACCTTGTTGCCGAGTTGCTGGATGATGCGATCTTCAACCTGATTCAGATCGAGGCCCGCCACGTGCACAACCCCCACGACGGGTACCTTGATCGTGCCGTCCTCAGCCACGCGCTGGACGCCGAGATCGGCGCTCGTTCCCGAGATAGTCGGAAAAATGTTGCCGCCATAACGCTCGAAGATGCGTACCTTCAGCGAGTCGCCGGGGGCGATGGAGATATGCACAGCCGCCGACAGATTGCTGGCGACCGACGTCGGACGATCAGGGCTTTCCGGCTGCCGATAGGCAACCACGGTGGTCGGCGTGAGGTCGATGACGTCGAACGGCAGCGCCTCCGAGCTGCCGCTCTGCGCGCCGCCCATCCACGGTCCATCGCCAGGCAAAGCCGTGCAGCCGCCGGCACCAAGAGCCACGCCGAGAACAATGGCCGTCGGTCGCACGACAGGGCGAAGCCAGCTCCAGATTGTCAAATTCCGATCTCCGTCCAGAACGGTCGCCGCGTCACGCGCCGCACTGCTACCCATTTCATGATCTTGCTCAGCCCGGCCAGTAATTAACCCGCTGCGCCGCGCCGGTGCAAGCGCTCCGCGGGGTTACCCACGAGATTGGGACGCAGTCTTTTCATAGCCTCGTCGACCGAATCGGCGACATCGAAGAGCTGGGAGAAGCCGCTGACCAGCAAACAATCGGCCGCGGGGCCGCTGAAGCTGCACAGCACGATGTGGGTTTCCTGCTCTTCCGCCCGATGAATGGTGGTTGCCAGAACGCGCACGCCGGCCGCGCTCATGTAGGTGACGGCGCTGCCGTCCACGATCACGCGGGCCCCCGGGCGCAGCGCGGCGAACATCAGCGCTTCGACCGACGCCGAGGTGGCCGAGTCGACGCGCTCCGGTAGCATGACGGTGGCAATATCCTCCATGGCGTTTGTCATCCTCATACGCTCTTCCCGGCGGCGCCATCCCCGGGACGCCAGCCGGCGGCCAGGTTTGTGCCACGCCAGTCGATTCTATTGCGGCCGTGCCAGGCCTGGGCTGCCAGCGCCGGCACCAGCGCCTCGCGCACCAGCGCCGCCGCCCAGGCGCGCGGCCCGAAGGGCAGCCGGTAGCCCATGACGAACCATGCCTCGGCGGCAAACCACGCGATTGAGTGCGCGGCGAGGGCGAGCGCCAGGGTGCTGGTCCCGACACCATGGGCGAGCAACGCCACGCTCCCGGCCAGCGCCGAGGCGAGCCAGCCGATCGCGGGCTCGAACAGCACCAGCGCCTTCACCTCGGTGGTGAGGTTGAGGCGCGTCGATCCCCAACGGACCTGACGGCGCCAGACATCGGACCAGCGGCGGCGGCCCAGCGGCAACCTTGGCATGACATTGGCGAGCCACGTCGTCCGCCCGACGCTATCACGTACGGTGCGCACGACAGAATAGTCGTCGGCGATGTAGTTGAGGAAACCCTGATGGCCGCCGATGCGCTCCAGGACGTCGCGGGTGAGGATCGTCACGCCGCCCGACGCGACCGGCATGCCCAGCCGGTCGGCCGCCATCAGGAAACGCGCCTGATGGCCGTTGAGGTAGGCGCATTCCATCTCGGCCGCGAAGTTTTCCGGCCGTTCGCCGGCCTTGAGCGCCAGCACGAGCCCGACCTCGTCCGACAATTGCGCCGCGGCCGCGATGAGCTCGCCGGCAGCGAGCGCGATGCCTGCGTCGCACAGCGCCACCACGGGGCGGCTCGCCGCCTCGAGGCCCTTGCGCACGTTGTTCAGCTTGGGATTGAAGGTGCTGTCGTTGCCGAACAGGAGCGGCGCGCCCGGCCATTGCGCGCGCACGCGCGTCACCGCCTCGTCACGCTCGCTGGCCACGCAGATCAAGACTTCGGCGCCGGCGCGCGCGAGCTCCGCCAGCCTCCCGATATAGGATTCGGAGGCATCATGGATTCCCGCCAGGGGTGCCACGATGCTGAAATCTGCCGCCCTGTGCCGCGGCGACGGTGCCGCTCGCCGCCATCGGGCCAGTGCGGCGCTCACCCACTGGACGAGCATGGTGATCGCCCACCAGCCCAGCCCGATCCAGAACAGGGTGCTGGCGGCCATCCCTCATCACTCGCCCGCTGAGAAGCGATGGATATCGTCGTTCTCCATCGCCAGCGCGCGATGGTAGGAGCGGATGACCGCCCTGGGCTCGCCCTGCGCGCGAATCCGCCCGTCCTCGATCCAGATGGCGCGGGTGCACAGCCGTCGCACCTCGGCCGTCGAGTGCGAGACGAACAAGAGGGTGCCGTTCCTGCGGAAGCTGTCGATCCAATCCATGCACTTGCGCTGAAAGGCGGCGTCACCGACCGCCAGCGCTTCATCGACCACCAGGATTTCGGCCTCGACATGGGCGCAGATGGCGAAAGCCAGGCGCGTGCGCATGCCCAGGGAATAATGCTTCACGGGCTGTTCCATGTAGTCGCCGATGCCGGCGAACTCCGCGATCGAATCGAACTTGCGCAGCAACTCGGCGCGCTTCAGCCCGAACACCGCGCCGCCGATCATGACGTTCTCGCGGCCCGACAGCTCGGCGTCGAAGGTGGCGCCGAGCGCCAGCACCGGGGCGATGCGGCCGGTGACCCTGAGTTCGCCGTTGCTGGGCAGGGTCATGCCGCAGATCACCTGCAGGAGAGTCGACTTGCCGCACCCGTTGCGTCCCAGGATGCCGATGCTCTCGCCGCGATAGACGTCGAGGTCGATGTCGCGCAGCACCCAGAACGGCTTGAAATACGACTTCCACCAACCGAACATGACCTGCTTCAGCCAGTCGCTGCGCCGGGCGTAGAGTTGGTAGGCCTTGCCGAGGTGTCGGGCGTGTACGACGACTTCAGATGACGTCGACGATGACATTCCGATACCTGTCGAAGAACCAGTAGCCGAAGTAGAAGGTCGACACCGAGGTCGCCAGCATCCAGGCATAGACCAGGGGATTGGGTACCCGTCCCTGCAGGACGATATCGCGCATGCACTCGACATAGCCGGTCAGCGCATTGGCGTAGATCAGGATGTTGTACGGCGGCGACAGCGAACCGTGCTGATAGAAGACCGGCGTCATGAACATGAACAACGGCACGATGTTGATCATCAGGTAGCCCGCGTCGCGCGTGAAAGCACCCACCGCGCACAGGAACCACGACATGCCGACCAGGAACGCCATGAGCGGCAGGAAGACCAGCGGGAGAAGCACGATCGTCCAGGGCAGGCCGCCCCTCACGATCAGCTCGAGGAGCAGCAGGACGCCGATCGAAATTCCGATGTAGGCTGTCGCCCGCAGGGTCGAGATCACCGCCAGCATGTCGCTGGGAAAGATCGTCTGTTTTATGTAGTGCGCGTACTCGTGCAACAGCATCGGCGAGCGGAACGCCATCTCCGAGAAGAAATTGAAGATGACGATGCCGCTGAAGATGAACAGCGCATAGTTCACGCGCTCCCCGGCGCTGGCGCTGGAGATCTGCAGGTTGGTCGTGAAGGCCATGGTATAGACGGCAATCGCCACCAGCGGCGCGAACACCGCCCAGACCCATCCCCCGGCCGAGCCCTGGAAGCGCGCACGCAACTCGCGGCGCAGGATGGCCTTGATCAGATCCTGATGGTTCCACATCTGCAGGAAGGGCTTGGCGAGGAAGCGTAGGACGCGCTGCGACGGGTCGAGGGTTTCGACCACGATCAGCTTGCCGTTGACGACGTTCACCGACGGCATGAGCCGCGTCTCTCCTTCTCGCAGGCGGTGGTGAGCCCGGTGGGGGTCGAACCCACGACCACCTGATTAAAAGTCAGATGCTCTACCGCTGAGCTACGGGCTCGCTCCGGCGCAGCGCTGCAGGCCGAAACCCCGCGCGGCGCCCGTATATGATGCGCAGGCCCCACGGTCAACGCGGCGGCCGGGAGGGTCAGGAGCGCTTGAACTTGGCTTTCAGCCGCTCGAAGACCTTCTTGGACACGAACTGGGACGTATCGCCACCCAGCCGCGCAATGTCCTTCACCAGGGACGAGGAGATGAACTGGTGCCGGTCGGAGGCCATCAGGAAGATGGTCTCGATGTTGGGCTCCATGCGGGCGTTCATGTTGGCCATCTGGATCTCGTACTCGAAGTCCGAGACCGCGCGCAGGCCGCGGATGATCATCGAGGCGCCAACGTCGCGCGCAAAATGAATCAGCAGCCCGTCGAACGGCACGAGCTTGATGCGATCCCTGTCGACCTGTGAGAAGTCCGCGATATCGTCCTTGATGATGTCGATCCGCTCCTCGAGCGAGAACAGCGGGCCCTTGCCGATGTTGGTCGCCGGCCCGATCACCAGCCGGTCGACGAGCTTCAGCGAGCGGCGCACCACTTCCATGTGCCCGCTGGTGATGGGATCGAACGTCCCCGGATACACGCCGGTGCGTTCTGAGGCCATGTCTCCCCCCCACTTCCCCATTACTCGTGCGCCAAATGCGGCGGCGGAGTTTTAGCGACACGGCAGGTCCTTATCCACCGTTTGTTTCGGAATGGCTTTCACCGTTGCCGTTTCCATTGCCGTTGCCGTTGCCGTTGCCGTTGCCGACATCGTCCTCGCCGATACGCACGGCGGAGACGACGCGCTCGCCTTCGCTCACATTGACAATGCGCACGCCGCGCGTGGCGCGCCCCGCGATGCGAATGCCGTCCACCGGACAGCGGATCAGCGTTCCACCATCGGTCACCAGCATGATCTGGTCGCTGTCCCGCACCGGGAACGCCGCCACGACCTCGCCGCCCCGAGCCATGTTCATGAGCTCGACGCCCTTGCCGCCGCGGCCGGTCACGCGATATTCGTAGGCCGAGGTGCGCTTGCCGAAGCCCGACGAGGCGGCGGTGAGCACGAACTCCTCCTTGGCCTGCAGCTCGGCGAAACGCTCGGCCGACAGCGTCGCGGCAACCGCCGTCTCCTCCGCCGCCGGCGTCGTCTCTTCCTCGCCGTTCTCGGCCGCGTTCTCCGCCTGGCGCGCCGCGCGCGACTGGCGCAGGTAGCCTTCGCGCTCCTCGGTCGTGATGCCCTTGCCGCTGTCGAACAGCGACATCGAGATCACCTCGTCGCCCTCGGCCAGCGCGATGCCGCGCACGCCGGTCGAAGCGCGACTCTGGAACACGCGCACGGTCGCGACCGGGAAGCGCATGGCGCGGCCCTGACGGGTCGCCAGCAGCACGTCCTGCTCCTCGCCGCAGACGCTGACGCCGATCAGCCGGTCGCCGGCATCCTCGCCGTCGAACTTCATGGCGATCTTGCCGGACTGGTTCACGCTGACGAAGTCACTGAGCTCGTTGCGCCGCACACCGCCACGCGCCGTGGCGAACATCACATGGAGAGTCGACCAGCTCGCCTCGTCCTCGGGCATCGGCATGACGGCGCTGATCGTCTCGCCCTCGCTGAGCGGCAGCAGGTTGACGAACGCCTTGCCGCGGGCTTGCGGCGCGCCGAGCGGCAGGCGCCACACCTTGAGCTTGTAGACGATGCCACGACTGGAGAAGAACAGCACCGGCGTGTGCGTGTTGGCGACGAACAGGCTGCCGACGAAATCGTCCTCGCGTGTGGCCATACCGGAACGGCCTTTGCCGCCGCGGCGCTGGGCGCGATAGGCCGACACCGGCACACGCTTGACATAGCCGCCGTGAGTCACCGTGACGACCATGTCCTCGCGCTGGATCAGGTCCTCGATGTCCTGCTCGAACTCATTGTCCAGGATCTCGGTGCGGCGCGGCGTGGCGAACTTCTCTTTGATCTCGACCAGTTCCGTGCGCATCAGCGCGAACAACTTGTCGCGATCGGCCAGGAGCTCGAGATAGCCGGTGATCATCCTGGCAACCTCGGCCAGCTCCTCGGCGATCTTGTCGCGTTCCAGGCCGGTCAGTCGCTGCAGGCGCAGTTCGAGGATGGCGCGGGCCTGGGCCTCGGAAAGCCTGTAGGTGCCGTCGGCGGCGACTTCCCGGCCCGGCTCGGCAATCAGGGCGATCAGCGGCGTCACGTCCGCAGCCGGCCAGGCCCTGGCCATCAGGCGCTCGCGCGCGACCGCCGGGTCGGGCGCGCGGCGGATCAGCTCGATCACCTCATCGATATTGGCGACGGCGATGGCAAGACCGACCAACACATGGGCGCGGTCGCGGGCATGGTCGAGCTCGTACTTGGTGCGCCGGGTGATGACCTCGGCGCGGAACCGAATGAACGCCTCGAGGAACTCCTTGAGGCTCATCAGCCGCGGGCGGCCGCCGTCGAGCGCCAGCGCGTTGATGCCGAACGTGGTCTGCAGCGGCGTGAAGCGGTAGAGCTGGTTCAGCACGACGTCGGACATGGCGTCGCGCTTGAGCTCGATCACCAGCCGCACGCCGTCGCGATCGCTTTCGTCGCGGACCTCGGCGATGCCTTCGACCCGCTTGTCGCGCACCACTTCGGCGATGCGTTCGTGCAGGCGCGCCTTGTTTTCCTGGTAGGGGATCTCGGAAACGATGATCGATTCGCGGCCGCCGCGCGCCTCCTCGATCCGCGTCTTGGCCCGCATGATCAGCGAACCGCGGCCGAGCTCATAGCCGGCGCGGATGCCGTTGCGGCCGAGGATGGCGCCGCCGGTCGGGAAGTCCGGCCCCGGCACGTATTCCATGAGCTGCGGCACGGTGAGCTCGGGATTGGCGATCAGCGCGCAGCAGGCATCGATCAACTCGCCGAGATTGTGCGGCGGGATATTGGTCGCCATGCCGACGGCGATGCCGCCCGCGCCGTTGGCCAGCAGGTTCGGATAGGCCGCCGGCAGGACGGTCGGCTCCTGCTCGCGCTCGTCATAGTTTGGCTGGAACTCGACCGTGTTCTTGTCGATGTCGGCAAGCAACGATTCGGCCGCGCTGGCCAGGCGCGCCTCGGTGTAGCGCATCGCCGCTGGTGGATCGCCGTCCATCGAACCGAAATTGCCCTGCCCCGAAATCAGCGGCAGCCGCATGGAGAAGTCCTGCGCCATGCGCACCATGGCGTCGTAGATCGCGGTGTCGCCGTGCGGGTGATATTTGCCCATCACGTCACCGACGATGCGGGCGGATTTGCGGAAGGGCCGCGTCGAATCGTAGCCGCCTTCCTTCATGGCGTAGAGGATGCGGCGCTGCACCGGCTTCAGCCCGTCGCGCGCGTCGGGCAAGGCGCGCGCCACGATCACGCTCATGGCGTAATCGAGGTAGGAGCGGCGCATCTCCTCTTCGATGTTGATCGGCGCGATGTCGTGCGGAGGTTGTGGCGGCGGCACGTCGTCGGGGGGCGGCGGCGCCGGCGGAAGGGTCGTATCGTCGCTCACGGGAACCTGGTTTTCGCTCGTTTTTATGGCCCTGCCAGAGGGCCCGGCGGAACGCATTCGTACCCTAGCAAACCGGGGCCGGAAGGCCAACAAAAAACGCTCCGATGAGCGGACTTTAACTTATTGTTTTTACTGAGTAAATTTGCCCTGAAAACGCCTCACTGAAAGGCTCCAAAATGGTCTCGAAAACAGCCCTGGAATCAGGCGATTCGCCCCCCTCGATCGCCGTCTTCGACATGGGCGGCGTGCTGCTCGACTGGAACCCCCGCCACCTCTATCGCAAGCTGATCGCCGATCCCGAGGAAATGGAGCGTTTCCTCACGACGGTGACCACGACCGAGTGGCATGGAGGGCAGGACAAGGGCGGCAATCCGGACGACGCAACGCGCCGGCTGACGGCGGCTCATCCGGGCAAGGAGGCGCTGATCGAAGCCTTCTACGGCCGCTTCGACGAGATGCTCGACCACCCTTTCCCGCAAATGGCCGACCTGGTCGAGCGCCTGCACGGGGCGGGAACGCCGCTCTATCTACTCTCCAACGCTCCGGGCTTCCTCGATGCCTGGCTGCGCGGCCCGGCGCACCGCAAGCACCCCTTCCTCGGCCGTTTCCGCGACTATGTGGTGTCCGGCCATGTCGGCTGCTGGAAGCCCGATCCTACGATCTACGACCTGGTCTGCCGGACCGGCAACTTTCGCCCGGACCAGGCCGTGCTGATCGACGACAACCTGCCCAACATCGAGGCCGCCCGGGCGTTCGGCCTGAAGGCCGTCCACCATCGCTCGGCCGAAGAGACGATCGCGGCGTTGCGGCAACTCAGCCTGCCGGCCTGACTCTTTGCTGGGCGCGCGCCACTCCGTGGCGCCTCTTCCTCATCGCTCGGCGCATGAGCGCCACAGAGTGGCGCGCTCCCAGCTATGAGGTCCGGCCAGACTAGGGCAACCGACCCAGGAACTCTCCGATCGCGGCGGCGGGCGCCTTGGCGTAGGTGCTGCGGCGGCTGACCACCACCTTGGTGATCACCTTCAGGGCAAGCGCCATCTCGGCCGCCTTGGCGACGACGGCGATACCGTTCAGCACAGGCGCGCCATCGATGATGAACGGGCTTTCGCGGGCGAACAGAAGCATCGGCAACCCGCCCGCCGGGATGACGACCTCGGCGCCGGCGTCGATCAACGGCTTGACCTGAGCCACGAACTGGGCGCGCACCGTCGCGTAGGCGGCTTCGTCGGTGAAGGCCTTCATGAAGGCCGGCAGGTTCATCTTGAGCGCGGTAGTGCCGACCACCCGCTCGCCGAGCCCGTGCATCCTCACCTGCCGGTCGTGCCAGGGAATGAAGATCGGGTCGATCGTCACCAATCCCACCCGGTATCCCATGCTGAGGGCTGCAAGCAGATTGGCCTCGCCAAGGCCGATTACCGGGATATCGACGGCGCCGCGGATCTCCAGCAGGCCGGGCTCCTGGAAGTGGCCGATCACGAAAGCGTCGTAACCCGTCTTTTCCGCTTCCAGTGCATGGCGGATGACCTGCCCGGCACAGCGGAACTCGGTCAGCGGATGAAAAAAGCGATCGGGCGGATCGAGACCGTGAACCTCGAAGCGGACGCCCGGGTTCGCAACGCTGTCGAGCAGCGACTGGAGTCGCTCGATATAAGGTGCCTGTTCTACCGGATGGACGAAGCTCTGATACCAGATCCGCACCTGGTCTTGCGCCATCGCACCGCCTCCTACCTCTTCAGCTTGAAAATTCGCACGGCATTGGTCTCGTAGATCTGCTTGCGCTCGTCTTCCGTGACCTTTGCGCCGTCCATGAAGCGCACCGCCTCGGCATCGTCCTCATACGGGAAGTCGGCCGCGAACAGGATGCGCTCGACGCCCAGCACATCCAGGCTGAGGCGCAGTGCCGGCATCGAGGTCACGCCGGCGGTGGTGATCACGAAATTGTCGAGGAAGTACTGGCTGGGCAGCTTCGGCAGCTTCTGGACGGCGCCAATCTTCACCTCGAGCAGGTAGCGATTGTCGATGCGCTGCAGCCAGAACGGAATGCCCTCGCCCATGTGACCCAAAACGATCCTGAGCCTTGGGAAGCGATCGAACGTCCCCGACATGATCAGGCGCATCGCATGCAGGCCGGTCTCGGCAGCGAAGCCCCAGCCGGCGAAGAAGAGCCCGTAATCGAGGAAGGGCGTGACCATCGACGGCGCGGGTTCGCGCGGATGAAGGTAGATCGGCAGGTCCTGCGCCTGCGCCGCCTCGAAGATCGGCCGGTACCGGGGGGCGTCAAGATACTCGCCCATGGTGTGGGAGTTGATGATGATGCCGTTGAGGCCAAGCTTGGCGGCGCGCTCGATCTCGCGCGCCGCTTCCACGGGCTCCTGCGGCGCGATCGCAGCCAGGCCGGCAAATCGCGTCGGATGAGCCTTCACGGCGTCCGCA
>DATHNU010000901.1:0-2490 GCA_035485695.1 Reyranella sp.
CCGATCGGCACCTCGCCCCGCTCTGCGGCTGCGCGCGCCAGGGCCAGGGCGCGTTCCATGGCCGATGCTCTTGTCGTTCCGGTCATATCGGCGAAAATAGCCTCAAGAAGGTGTCGGGAGGAGTATGCCATGCGCTTCAGCTTCACGCCGGAACAAGAGGAGTTCCGCACCGGTCTGCGCCGGGCGCTGGAGGCCAGGTCCCCGACCAAGGAGGTCCGCCGCCTGATGGCGACCGAGACGGGCTTCGAGCGCGCGGCCTGGCAAAAGCTCAACCAGGAGCTCGGCCTCACCGCCATCCATATCCCCGAAGCCTATGGCGGCCAGGGCTTCGGCTATGCCGAGCTCGCCATCGTGCTCGAGGAGGCCGGCCGCGGGCTTTTATGCGCGCCCTTCTTCTCGACCGTGCTGGCCACCACCGCCATCCTGAACGCCGGAACGGAAGAGCAGAAGCGCGCCCTGCTGCCGGCGATCGCCGGCGGCACGACGACCGCGACCTTGGCCTTCTCCGAGGACGATGGGCGCAACGACGCGGCGGGCACGACCACCGTGGCCAACCACTCCGGCGGCACCTATCGACTGGACGGGATCAAGAGCTTCGTCCTCGACGGGCAGACCGCCGATCTGATCGTCGTGCTGGCCCGCCGCCCCGGCTCCAGCGGCGAGGAAGGCCTGTCGTTCTTCACGGTATCCGGCGACACGCCGGGGCTGGAGCGACGGTTGCTCAAGACCATGGACGAAACCCGCAAACTCGCGCGGCTCGAGTTCAACGCCGTCGAGGCAAGGCTCCTGGGTGAAGCAGAAGCGGCGGCCGCGCCGTTCGCCCGCACGATGCAGCAGGCTTCCGTCCTGCTCGCCAACGAGATGGTGGGCGGCGCCGAGCGGCTGCGCGAGGATGCGCTGGCCTACACCAAGATGCGCATGCAGTTCGGCCGCGCCATCGCCTCCTTCCAGACGACCAAGAACAAGGCGGCGGACATGCTGGTCGATGTCGAGCTGGCCAAGTCGGCCGCCTACTATGCCGCCGCGGCGCTCGACGAGGGCGACGACGACATGCCAGCGATTGCCTCGCTGGCCAAGGCCTGCGCCTCCGAAGCCTATCTGCAGACCGCGATCCACGCGGTGCAGATGCATGGCGGCATCGGCTTCACCTGGGACAACGACACGCATCTCTGGTTCAAGCGCGCCAAAAGCTCGGAGATCCTGTTTGGCGACGCCAACCAGCATCGCGAGCTGATGATGCAGCACTGGAAGCACTAGAAGGGGACGGGCGATGGATGAACCCACGGAGAGCTCCGTCCGCGCCGAGGTGCGGGCCTGGCTGGAGGCCAACTGGAACCCCGAACTCGGGCTGGTCGACTGGCGCAAGAAGCTGGCCGCGTCGGGGTGGGGCGTGCCGCACTGGCCCAAGCAATGGTACGGCCGCGACCTGCCGGTCGCCTTCAACGCCGTGGTCGACGAGGAATTCCAGCGCATCGGCGCGGTCGGCGTCGCCAAGGCCGGCATCCGCACCCTGGCTGCGGCGACCATCCTCGCGCACGGCACTGACCTGCAAAAGGAGAAGTTCCTGCTGCGCATCCTCACCGGCGAGGACACCTGGTGCCAGCTCTTCAGCGAGCCGGGCAGCGGCTCGGACATGGCCGGCGCCGTGACGCGGGCCGACCGCCAGGGCAACAAGTGGGTGATCAACGGCCAGAAAGTGTGGACGACCAGCGCGCACAAGGCCGAGTGGGGCCTCCTGCTGGCGCGCGCCAACTGGGACGTGGCCAAGCACAAGGGCCTCGCCTACTTCATCCTCGACATGAAGCAGCCCGGCGTGCAGGTCCATCCGCTCAGGCAGATGAACGGCCATGCCTCGTTCAACCAGGTGTTCTTCACCGATGCCATCGTCGAGCCGGAGTTCCTGGTGTCCGACGTGGGCGACGGCTGGAAGGTGGCGACCACGACCCTGATGCACGAGCGGCGTGGCGCCGACGGCCTTCGCAGCTGGGCAACGGCGTCGAGCAAGAAGGGACGCATCTACGAGGAAGAGCGGGCCGAGATCGCCACCACGATGGAGCCCTACAAGTGGTATCCGCAGCGCGCCGGCCGCGTCGACCTCGTGCTCGAGCGGGCCAAGGCCACCGGCAAGCTCGCTGACCCCGTGATCCGCCAGGAAATCGCCAAGCTCCTGATCATGTCCAAGACCGCCGAATGGACCGCCCGACGCGCACGCGCCGCGCAGGAACAGGGCCGGCCGCAAGGACCGGAGGGCTCGCTCGGCAAGCTGGTGTCGAGCAACGTGGCGCGCCAGGCGGCACGGGTTCACACCTATATCACCGGCGCCGATGCGCTCCTGAGCGGCAGGGACAGCCCGATGGAGGGCGTCATCGCCGAGATCCTGGTCTCGGTGCCCGCCACCTCGATCGCCGGCGGCACCGACGAGATCCAGCGCAACATCATCTCCGAACGGGTGCTCAAGATGCCCAAGGAGCACAGCGTCGACACCGACAA
>DATHNU010000902.1:0-5614 GCA_035485695.1 Reyranella sp.
GCGGTCGAACCAAAGCTGCGCATCCGGAGATTTGGTGGTGATCGGGCGGGTGTAGGTACCGAGATCGTAGTAGGTCATGATCGGCCTCGTGGAAGTGAGGAATACCCCGGCGTCGGCACCATCGCACGATTTGCGAGCTGCCTAAAGCGGCGGCGTAAGAGCAGATTCCAAAACGATGAACCCATACTGCCTCACCCTGAGGAGGGCGCGGAGCGCCCGTCCCGAAGGGTGGGCAACACCGTGACTGGGTTCCACCCTTCGAGACGCACCGCTCCGCGGTGCTCCTCAGGGTGAGGTGATGCTTTAGAAACAGGACTCGTGCTACGCGCCCATATCCGTCGCCAGATGAAAGAGGCAGTCGCCGCGCTCGCAGCGCGCCGGCACGCGCTTGCACAGCACCAGCCCGTCGCGCTTGAAGGTCAGAAGATCGGGCTCGCGCCACGGCGTGTGGTGGAAATGGATGCGTGCGGCCGGCTGGCCGGCCTTGATCTCGGCGCCGAGATCGACCAGCGGCTCGAACAGGCCGCCGTCCGAGGCATAGACATAGTAGTCGTCGCCGCCGATCTCGGTGAGGCGGGTCGGCGAGGGCGCCGGCACGGGGCCCTGCAGCAGCCCGATATGGGCCAGCACACGGCGCATGCCGTCTTCGGCGACCTTGAGCGACGCGGGCGTCACCAGCCCGCCGCCGCCCAGTTCAGTGCCCATGGAGACCACGCCCTGGCGGGCAGACGCCGAGGTGAAGGTGCGACCACCGCCCTGCGGCGCGGCCGCGATGTAGGACACCGGCGCGCCGAAGGCTTTCAGCATGCCGACGACCTTCTGCATGCGCGCCGGATCCTCGTGGCGTGGCGCCAGCGCGCTCGGAATGTAGGTGAGCGAGCTGCCGCCGGAGTGGAAGTCGAAGCTATAGTCGAAGCCCGGCAGCAGCGCGTGCTCGATCCAATAGGCGATCTGCTGGGTGATGGTGCCCTCGGCATCGCCGGGATAGAGGCGGTTGAGATTGCCCTCGTCGATCGGCGAGGTGCGCTGGCCGGCCATGGCAGCGGGGAAGTTGGCCGAGGGCAGGATGACCAGCCGGCCCTTGATATCCTTGGGCTCGAGCGCGCGCAAAAGGTTGCCGAGGGCGATCTGGCCTTCCCATTCGTCGCCGTGCGTGCCCGCCTGCAGCAGCACGCTGGGTCCGTCCCCGTTCTTGAGTCGCACGATGGGGATCGGGATCCAGCCATAGGCCGAGCGGTGCACCGAATGCGGCACACGCACGAAGCCTGTCGCCTTGCCGTCGGCTAAAAGGTCGATATCGGCCGACAGACGGCTCATGGCCGTGAAGTCGGCTTGCTTGGTCGGGGTGCTCAAATCGGTTCACTCCACAGGCGGTCGTTGGTCAGCGCCTCGGCGACGTCGGCCGAAATCGCGGCTAAAAGCTTCTCGCCCTTGTCGGCGCTGGCCGCCCCGGCATCGCCGATGACGCCGATCGGCGAGCGGCTGGAAAGCTGCCGCCAGCGATAGACGCCTTCGTTCACGGTCGGGATGGCGGCGAGGCCCGGAATGTAGGGCCCGTGCATCTGCGACAGCTCGTCGGGATTCACCAGCTCGGGCGCCATCGCCATGACCATCGAGGTCTCGGCCTCGCAGGCATGCAGCAATGCCTTTTGCTTCTCCAGAAGCTTGGCGATGGATTTGGCGGCGATGTCCCAATAGGTTCCGGTGGCGAACGGCAGTTTGTACTCGACCGTCAACTCGCCGATCATGTTCTGCAGCGCCGTCGTGTTGCCGCCATGGCCGTTCAGCACGAAGATGCGCTTGAAGCCGTGGCGCACCGCCGAAGTCACGACGCAGCGGATCACCGCGTACATGGTGGCATAGTCGAGCGTGATGGTGCCGCTGAGCGACATATGGTGCTCGGACATGCCGTAGGGGATGGTGGGCGCCACCACCACCGGCGTCGTCTTCTCCATGATGCGCGCGGCGCGATGCGACACTTCGTGCACGCAGCGCCAGTCGACCATGCTGGGCAAATGCGGCCCGTGCTGCTCGGTGGCGCCGATCGGCACGATGACGATGGCATTGCGCCCGGCCAGTGCCTTGATTTCCGAGGCCTTCAGCCTCGACCATTCGACTTCGGACATTGCGAACCTCTTTGGAGCGCGGACCTCCAGGTCCGCATCATACTCATGAGCGGACTCGGTCGGGGTAACCCCCGACCTTCGGAGGTCCGCGCTCCGATCAGAGCGACGGCATGGGCTGCATCGGCATGCCCAGCCATTTCTGGTGCAGGCGGTCGAGCTCGCCGTTCATGGTGCTGAAGAAGATGAAGCTGTCGAGCCAGCGCACCAGGGTCATCTCGCCCATGCGCACGCCCATATGGGCGGGGCTGCGGCGGATCACGAACTTGATCTCGAACTCCTTGCTGGGATTGCGCTTCTGAAGGTCGGGGATGATCAGGTTGTTGGTGGCGAACAATTCGGCCTGGCCGGAGAGATAAGCGGCGGCGGCCGTGGCATCGTCTTCAGTGCGCATGATGTTGGCCTTGGGCGCCATCGCCGTCAGGGCCATCTCCTGGGTCGTTCCCTTTGCGGCGGCTACTTTCAGGCTGCCGATATCGGCCGCCGATTTCACGTTGGCGCTCTTGGGCCCGAACACCGAAAGGTTGGTGTCGGCGTAGGGCGAGGTGAACATGATCTGCTTGGCGCGCTCGGGCGTGAGACCCATCACCGAGATCACGATGTCGACCTTGTCCGTCAGCAGGAAGGGGATGCGGTTGGCGCCGGTGACCTGCTGCAATTCGAGCTTCACGCCCAGCGCCTTGGCCACCATGCCAGCCAGCTCGACGTCGAAGCCCTCGGCCTCGCGCGCCTGGTTCTGCGAGCCGAAAGGCGGCACGTCGAGCGGCACGGCGATGCGCACCACGCCTTTCTTCAGGATGTCCTCGAGCCGGTCGGCTTTGGCGGCCTGGCCGCTGAACGCGGCAAGGCTCAGGGCCAGCAGGCCCACGATAAAGCGCTTCATATTGATTCTCCCTTCTTATCCCCGGCATGGATTTTGAATTACTATCCGCAAGGTCGTCCACAGCGCAGTGGCGTGAGGAGCATGTATGAGCGCCGAATTCGAAATTGCCTCGCCTTTGCCCGGCGCCGCGTTCGGCGCGACAGTAAGGCCCGCTCGCCCCTTGTCGGAGCACATGCCCGGCGGGCTGCCGGAAGCGCTGGCCCGCGCGGGCGGGTTGCTGCTGATCCCGGGCCTGGACGAGATCGCACGTGATCCCCGGCTATTGGTCGACCTCAGCCTGCGCTTCGGGCCGGAGGTCGAGGATTATCGCTACCTGCTGACCAGCCAGAACGTGGTGCACCAGGCGGTGCCGGAAATCTTCATGGTCACCAACATGGTGCCCAACTTCCGCCCGCCGCCGAAACGACCCGACCCGCCGCTCACCGCCGACGGGCGCTTCCCGGTGCAGTATCCCCAACGCAACGGCTGGCACACCGATCAAAGCTATCGGCGACCGCCGCCCGACATCTCGCTGTTCTTCGCCGTCAACCCCGTCGCCCGCGAGCGCGGCCAGACGCTGTTCGCCAACGGCGCCCTGGCCTACGACGCTTTGCCGGCAGACCTCAAGGCCATGGTCGACAAGCTGCAGGGCCTGCATGCCCAGCCGGGCACCGGCCGCGGCCGCGGCGACGCCGAAGCCGGCAAGACACCGCGCGCTTTCGCGCCGCACGAGCGCTCGCAGCCGCAGCCTGTCGTGCGCATCCACCCGGTCACCGGCCGCAAGGCGCTCTATCTCTGCGAGCGTGGCCAGATGGACTGGTTCGACGGACCCTTCGTCGGCATGGAGCCCGGTCCCCACGGCGATGGCGCCCGGCTGCTCGACGAGCTGATGGCCCACTACACGCGGCCGGAGTTCATCTATGTGCACGAATGGACCCAGGGCGACGTGCTGGTGTGGGACAATCGCTGCCTGATCCATACCGCGACCTGGTACGACGCCGAGAAGGAACAGCGGATGATGTGGCGCACCACGGTGCGCGGCAATCCGGGCCCGCTCTATGCCGGCGAGGCGCGGAGCTGGGTGCCGCGACAGGAGGCGGTGACCGCCTGACCTGCTAAGCGGCCGGCGGCGCCACGTGGCTTGAGAACACGGCGAGCGCGGCGGCGATGACCGGCCGGCTGGCGCGATCGGCTCTCCACACGAGGACGAGGTCGCGGAACAGCGGTGGATCGAGGCCGAACAAGTCGATCCGTCCAGCAGCAGCGTCCTCGCGGGCCGCGATCTCGGAGACGATCGACCAGCCGAGGCCCGCGCGCACGAAGGCGACCTGCGCTTCGGCGCTGCCAATGTCGGTCACCCGGACGCGGCGCCGGTCGACGGCGCCCAGCCACGTGTCGGTCGCCCGCCGGATCGACCCGCCGCGATCGTAGAGAACGAGCTGGCGATTCTTGAGATCGCGCGGCCTGATCGTTCTAGAAGTCGGCGCCTCGCCTGGTGGCGTGATGCAGACCAGCCGGTCGCGAAAGAAGAAGCATGACTGCAGGTGGGGATCGCGGATCGACGCGGTCAGAAGGCCGAGGTCGATCGAGCCGTCGAGCAGGCCCGGGATCAGGTCAGCGGTGTTGCCGGTCAATACGCGGAGATCGATGCCGGGATGGCGCGCCCGCAAATCGATCATGACCGGCGGAAGCAGGTGCCGCGTCGCAGTCGCGCCCGTGGCCATAACCAGCGTCCCCGAGAGATCGGAACGCATGCGGGCAATCTCGTCGATCGCCGTTTCCAGCTCGGCGAACGCGCGTGATGCCGCGGCGATCAGGACCTCGCCCTCCGGCGTCGGCTTGCTGGCCTTGCCGATTCTTTCGAGCAGGCTGGTCCCGAGCTGCTGCTCGAGCTGGCGTATCTGGTTGCTGACGGCCGGCTGCGTGAGACCGAGCGTGTCCGCCGCCGCCGAGAAGCCGCCGAGACGCGCCACCTCGCGCAGGGCGCGCAGCCGTTCGAGGTTTGGCAAATGTCGGCGGGCCATGATCGCCGATCATAGTTTTGGAAATGATTTTGATCAAAAAGGAAAATTTCCGAAATGTCTCGAATTGATCCGTAATGGCGACTGGAACCCGACAGGAGACCCGCGATGGACATGTTCGAGAGCCCCGCCATGCCAGCCCAGCCCATCGGCGGCAGCTTCGCGTGGACGGTGCCGCAGGTCATGGAGCGCGACGACTGGATCTGCCGGCTGGGCGAGGCCGACGTCGCCGAAATCGACGAAGCGGTGCGCCTGACGCGGACTCGCGGTCTTGCGATCCAGGACATCGGCCGCGACGACTTTCCGCTCGGTCGCCTGACGACTCGGCTAGGCGCACTGCGTGCGCAGATCCGCTCCGGCCTCGGCTTCGGCTACATAAAAGGCCTGCCGGTCGAGCGCTACGATCGCGAGACGCTGATCCGCATCTATTGGGGGCTCTGTCGCCATGTCGGCGACCCGGTGACGCAGAACCGCAATGGCCATCTGGTGGGCCACGTCATCGATGTCGGCGACACGGTCGAGGACCACGACAAGCGCATCACCCAGACCAGCGCCGAACTCTGCTTCCACACCGACTCCTGCGATGTCGTGACCCTGCTTTGCCTCAA
>DATHNU010000903.1:0-3019 GCA_035485695.1 Reyranella sp.
TTTCCATGTCGCCCCAGCTGGCGGTGGAGATGCCGAACTTCACCCGCTGGCGCGTGCGGCCCTGCTCGCCGACCGACTTGCCGATGCGCTCGAGCTGCTGGGCCATGTTCTGGTTGGCGCCGACGATCTCGTTGAACAGCACCGCGATGCGGCCCAGCGGACCGTCGCGCCCGGCCGGCAGGCGGACCGAGAAATCGCCGGCCCGCATGGCCTCCATGGCCTGCTGCAGTTCGTGAAGATCGGTGGGATGGGATCCGTTGGCGGCGGCGCCGCGACGGGAGGCAGGGGTGCTTTGCGCCGCGGTCGCCGCGGTATCGATGTCGGCCGTCATAGAACGCTCACCCTGCCTGGAGTTTCCCCGTCACTACCGATGGAGGGCTCGCGAAACAAAATTTCGGTTCCTGGGGAACCACCACCCCTGAAACGCGCTCATCCCCCGCAACGGCAGACCAACGCCCATCGTTGCAGAAAGGTTGCGTCCTTGCCGTGTCAAAGTTTATAGTGGTCAGACCACGGACTGACCAAGAGATTTATGCTCGATATTATTCGATCGAACAACGCGGAAGCGCAGAGCGGCGCGGCTCGGGTCTTTACCTTCTTTCGCGATCGGCTTCTGTCGGGCGAACTCAAGGCCGGCGACCGGCTGCTGGCCGAGCGCGAGCTGGCGCTGGCGTTGGGCGTCAGCCGGCCGGTGTTGCGCGAGGCGTTGCGCTCGCTTGCCATGCTGGGGCTGCTCGACATCCAGCACGGCCGCGGCGCCTTCGTGCGCGCCGCCGATGCCTCGGTGCTGGGCCAGGCGCTGACGCTCTGCCTGGCGCCCGAGCCCAACATCCTGGATGACGTGCTGCAGGCCCGCATCGCCATCGAATGCCAGGCGATTAGGCTGGCCTGCGAGCGGGCGAGCGAACGCGACCTGCAGGCGATCGCCGGCACGCTCGACACCTTGGTCGATTCCCTCGACGACCCGGAGAGAGGCGGCCCGGCCGACTACGCCTTCCACGTCGCCATCGTGCGGGCCAGCAACAGCGGCTCGCTGATGAAGATCTACGAAGCGATCTCGCCGCTCCTGATGCGCAGCCACGTCGAGCGCCGGCGCGATACCTTCCGCGAACCCGCCATCACCGCCCACCTGGTCGATGCGCATCGCGAGGTCTTCCTGTCGCTCGCCCGACGCGATCCCGATGCTGCCGAGCGACGGCTGCGCGAGCACTTTCTGATCGGCGATGATCTCCGCCGCAGCAACCTGATCTCGACCTATCAGCCGCCCCATCATCAGTCGCAAGAGACTCACTCATGAAGATCGTCGTTGGATCGGATCACGCGGGCTTTCCCATGAAGGCCGAACTGCTGTCCTTCCTCAAGGGCCTCGGCCACGCGGTCGAGGATGTCGGCTCCTACGATCCCAAGCCGGTCGATTTCCCCGACATCGCCCGCAAGGTCGCCGCCGCCATCACCTCGGGCAAGGCCGAGCGCGGCCTGATGGTGTGCGGCACCGGCGTCGGCGCCGCGATCGGCGCCAACAAGATGAAGGGCATCCGCGCCGCGGTCTGTCACGACGTGCATTCGGCGCATCAGTGCGTCGAGCACGACGACGTCAACGTCATGTGCATCGGCGCTCAGATCGTCGGTCCCTGGCTCGCCAAGGACCTGGTCGCGGCATACCTCGCAGCGGAATTCTCGACCGAAGAGGAGTTCCGTCGCCGCGTCGCCAAGCTCGCTGACATGGATGCGGGCCGCTAGGGTTCAACGAAAGAGAAACCGGAGGAAACGATGAAGAGGGTACTTTTGGGCATCGCCGTCGCGGCGGTGGCGATGATCGGCGTGGCGCACACGGCGAGCGCCGACGCGCTGGACGATATCAAGAAGGCCGGCAAGATCAGGATCGCCATCGATCTCGGCGTGCCGCCCTACGGCATGACCGACGACAAGATGCAGCCCTCCGGCTCGGACGTCGAGACCGCCAAGGCGCTGGCCAAGGATTGGGGCCTCGAGTTCGAACTCGTGCCGACCACCGGCGCCACCCGCATTCCGTCACTGCAGACCGGCAAGGCCGATCTGGTGATCTCGACGCTGTCGATCACGCCGGAGCGCGCCAAGGTGATCGACTTCTCGAAGGGCTACGCCGTGATACGCACGGTGATCGCCGCCCCCAAGAGCGTCAACGTCAAGAGCCTGGCTGAGCTCGACGGCAAGACCGTGGGCACGGTGCGCGGCACGACGCACGACACGCAGCTCACCCGCGAAGGTCCCAAGAGCATGAAGCTGGTGCGCTACGAGGACGATGCCACCGAGGGGCAGGCGTTCCTGAGCGGCCAGGTCGACATCTTCTCCACTGCCGAGATGCTGGTCGGGCAGCTCGACAAGAAGAACCCGGCGCGTCAGGTGGAAGTGAAGTTCGTGCTCGACAACTTCAAGCTCGCCATTGGCGTGAAGAAGGACGAGACGCGGCTGCTCGAAGAGGTGAACAAGTGGGTGTCGGCCAAGCTCAAGGACGGTACACTTAACGCCATCTACAAGAAGCAATTCGGCAGCGATCTGCCGGATGTGATCGTGAACCAGTAGGCGCGCCATGAAGCCCGCTTCGTTGCTGCGCCTGATCGCCGTCGCTGCTTTCGCGCTCCTGTCGCTCGGGCTGTCGGCGCATGCCGACACGCTCGACGACATCAGGAAGGCCGGCAAGATCCGGATCGCAATCGACCTCGCGATCCCGCCCTTCGGCATGACCGACGACAAGATGCAGCCGACGGGATCGGACGTCGACCTCGCCCGGCTGCTCGCCAAGGATTTGGGCGTCGAGCTCGAGATCGTCACGACGACAGGGCCGACACGCATCCCGATGCTGCAGACCAACAAGGCCGACATCGTGGTCTCGACGCTCTCGATCACGCCGGACCGCGCCAAGGTCATCGACTTCTCGGTACCCTATGCCGACCATCCGTCGGTCGTGGCGGCGTTGAAGTCGCTGGAGATCAAGCAGATGTCCGATCTCGACGGCAAGAAGGTCGCCGTCGTGCGCGGC
>DATHNU010000904.1:0-7602 GCA_035485695.1 Reyranella sp.
TGGTGAAGGCTTCGAAGTCGCCCGAGGTCATCAAGCGCATCCGCGATGCCGGCGCTTCGGAGCTGGGCGGCTCGTCCGAAGATCTCGCGAAACACATGGTGGCCGAGAACATCAAATGGAAGAAGGTGATCGACGCCGCCAAGCTGGAACCGCAATGACGAGTACCGCGATGACAAGGGCCGAACTCGCAGGGAAGATCCAGACCGTCCTGGGAACGATCGCGCCCGAGCAGCTGGGCCGCACGCTGATGCACGAGCATGTGCTGTGCGACATCCGTCCACCCGGCACGCGCGCCGACAATGATCTGGGCCCCGAGATCACGCTCGAGAATGTCTGGCAGATCAACTACGGCCGCGGGCTGAAGCGCGCCGGCCGCAAATACATGCTCGACCTCGAGGATATCGCCACCCGTGAAGTGGCGATGATGAAGCACGAAGGCGGCGACGCCATCGTCGAGCTGACCTGTGGCGGCCTGTCGCCCGATCCCAACGGCCTCAAGCGCATCGCCGCCGGCACCGGCGTGCACCTGATCATGGGCTGCGGCTATTACGTCAACGACTACCAGGACCCGAAGAATCACGGCCGCGCCATCGAGGACTTCGCGGGTGAAATGATCGGCCAGATCCTGCACGGCGCCTGGGGCACCGAGGTGCGCGCCGGCATGATCGGCGAGATCGGTTGCTCTGCGCCGTGGACCGACACCGAGAAACGCGTGATGCAGGCAGCGCTGATCGCAGCTTCAGAGACGGGCGCGGCCATCAACGTTCATCCCGGCCGCGATCCCGACCAGCCGCAGGAGGTAGCGGATTTCGCCAAAGCGGCCGGCCATCCGACCGAGCGCATCGTGATCAGCCATATCGACCGTACCATCTTCGACGAGACGCGCCTGCTGCGGCTGGCCGAGTCGGGCGTCACCATCGAGTTCGACCTGTTCGGACAGGAGGCGAGCTATTACGGCCTCTCCGACATCGACATGCCCAACGACGCGACACGGCTCAGGCTGATCCGCGTGCTGATCGACCATGGCCATCTCGATCGCGTCGTGATCAGCCACGACATCTGCTATCGCACGCGCCTGGCGAGTTTCGGCGGTCACGGCTACGGCCATATCTTCAGGAACGTCGTGCCCATGATGGGCAAGCGCGGCTACAGCGAAGACGAGATCGACGCCATCCTGGTGCGCAATCCCCGGCGCTTGCTGACGTTCGTGTAAATGCTGGGGGCGCGCCACTCCAGTGGCGCGTCATGATCTTCCGGACCGCGGGCCTCTGGCCCGCATCATGATCATGAGCGGGCCTGGAGGCCCGCGGTCCTAACGAGCATGACATGACGCGCCACTGGAGTGGCACGCCCCCAGCGATGACACGATTACAAACGATCGGAATCTTCTCTAGCCGTTGCGAAGCTGGTACCGCAGCCAGACCGCGCCGCCGTCCAACACCTGGCTGCTTTGCAAGGTCATCGATTCGATCGGGGCAGGCACGCCCGCGTCCTTGTCGCTCGAATCGAAGACGCTCGGCGCGCCCCTTGCGCCATCGACGGCCGGGAGGATGGCCAGGCTGATCTCGTCGACGAGGCCGGCGCGCAGGAAAGAGCCGTTCGAGCCGCCGCCGCCTTCCAGCAACAGGCGCTTGATCCCGAGCTCCCGGTTCAGGATCTCGAGCGCCAGCCCGAGATCGATGTCGTGTGTGCCGGCGAAGATGTAGGACACCTGCTCGGAGCGAAGACCCGCGAGATGGGCGTCCGAGACCTGGTCCGTCAGCACCACGACGATGGGATCGCCGCCGATGTCCGAACGGCCCCAGGCGATCTTGCCGTGCCGATCGAGAGCGATCCCCCAGGCGGTCGCTTCGCGCCGCGCGAACCAGTGTTCGCGCGGAAAGACCTGGCCAGCCCGCGCCGGATAAGACTCCCGCTTGGCGAATTCGCGGCCGGTCACGCGGCCGATCAACCAGGCGTCGCCCTTGAGCTCGTCGTGCAGGCGCTCGAACAGACCCCCCGAGTTGGCGCCCTTTGGCCGCATGCGACTCGACAGGATGCGGCCATCGATGCTCGAGACCATGTGGCAGATCACGTGAGGCTTCATGGATGTCCCCTGGGGATGTACTTGGCGCAACCCGGGGAGATTAGTGACGTTCCAGTAAAGTTGTCATCCCGAGCGCCGCGAGGGAGCTTTCATGTAGCCTCAAGGTCCCTCGCTGCGCTCGGGATGACAGCAAACCTGTAGGGATGGAGCACGCCATGATCCGCAAGCTTTCGTCGGGCGAATTTCGCCTCTATTCGCGCAAGACCAATCCCAAGACCGGCAAGCGCCGCAATCTCGGCACCTTCAAGTCGCGCGCCGCCGCCGAGAAGCACGAGCGCGCGGTACAGTACTTCAAGCGTCATTGATGGCATGTTGTCCGGAGCGCAGTGAAGGCCCGCCCTGAGCCTAGCCGAAGGGACCTCATCGCCGCTTGCCACCGGTATGAGATCCTTCGCATCGCTCAGGATGACAAGCCCGCTAGAACGACAACCCGTAGCCCGCTTCCTCGGTATAGATCCGCCCGCTGCGGCCGCCCCGGCTGGAATAGAGCGCAAAATGCTCGGCGATCCACGGGCCGGCACGGAAGGTCGAGTGGCTGGCCATGAATTGCGCCAGGTGATGGCCGGTCTCGGCGCCAGTAGGGAAGCGGGCGAGCGTGACGTGCGGGCGGAACTTGCGGCGCTCGAGCTCGATGCCGCAGTTGCGCGCCACCGTCGACACCTTCTGCTGCAGCCACTGCAGCCGGTCGCTGCGTTCGACCGTGGCGACCAGGGCGCGCGGCTGCTTGCCGCTCGAGAACTGCTCGACGCCGGCCAGCGCCACGGCAAAGCGCGGGCTGGCGATGTCGGAGAGCTCCTCCTCGAAGTCGCGCATCATGGCGCCGTGAACCTCGCCCGCGAAGCAGAGCGTGACGTGGAAATTCTCCGGCGCAATCCAGCGCGCGTCGGGCACGCCCGACTGCAGCGCCAAAAGGTCGTCGGCGATTTCTTCAGGGACGGGCAGGGCGACGAACAGACGCGGCATAATCGTCGAGGTTCTTGGTCACGAAGGGCAGCAGGCGTTCGACGATGATGTCGACGCCCTTGGGATTGGGATGCAGGCCGTCGGCCTGGTTGAGCGCGGCATCCTGCGCCACGCCGTCGAGGAAGAAGGGATAAAGCGGCACGTTATATTTGTCGGCGAGCCGCTTGTAGAGCCCGTCGAACTGCTGGCTGTACTCCGGCCCGAAATTGCGCGGTGCCAGCATGCCGGCCAGCCACACCGTGACGCCGGCCGCCTTGAGTTTGGCGATGATGGCGTCGAGGTTGCGCTCGGCGGCGGCCGGATCGAGGCCGCGCAGCGCGTCGTTGGCGCCCAGTTCCACCATCACGATGTCGGGCTTGTCGGCCAGCATCCAGTCGACCCGGTCGAGGCCGCCCGCCGTGGTGTCGCCCGACACGCCGTGATTGATGACGGTCACGCTGCGGCCTTGCGCCTTCAATGCCACCTCGAGGCGGGCCGGGACCGATTGCTCGGGTTTGACGCCATAGCCTGCCGCCAGGCTGTCGCCCAGGATGGCGAGCTTGACCGGCGAGCTTTGTACCGGCGTGCTTTGTGCATGGGCCGTGGCCGACAAGCACAATAGAGATAGGCACAACAGAATCGTGACCAGCAGCGAATTGACCGCTGCCGCAAAACGACCATATCCAATGCTGAGAACCATGGCCTCTTTTCCGGAGTCCGCTTGACCATCCTACCCGCCGACCCGGGCCGCATCGTCCGTCTTTCCGATGTCCATCTCGACATGGCAAGCGATGCCGGCACGGTCAATATCCTGCGCGGCATTACGCTCGACATTGCCGCCGGCGAGACCGCCGCCGTGGTCGGTCCTTCCGGCGCCGGCAAATCCAGCCTGATGATGGTGGCGGGCGGGCTGGAGCGCGCCACGTCGGGGCGGGTCGAGGTGGCCGGCCGCGATCTCGGGCCGCTGGGCGACGATGATCGCGCACGCCTGCGGCGCGACAATATCGGCATCGTCTTCCAGGGCTTCCATCTCATTCCCACCATGACGGCGCACGAAAACGTGGCGCTGCCGCTGGAGTTCGCCAACCGCGGCGATGCCTTCGGGTTGGCCGAAGCGGCGCTCGAGCGGGTGGGCCTCGGCCATCGCATCGGCCACTATCCAGCGCAGCTCTCGGGCGGCGAGCAGCAGCGCGTCGCCGTGGCGCGCGCTTTCGTCACCCGTCCCAAGCTCCTGCTGGCCGATGAACCGACCGGCAATCTCGACGGCGCGACCGGCAAGCAGGTGATGGATCTCCTGTTCGAGCTGGCGCGCGCCGACGGCACGACCCTGATCCTGATCACCCACGACATGGCACTGGCGGCCCGCTGCCATCGCATCCTGCGCATCGCCGACGGTCTTCTGGTCGGCGACGAGCGTGTGCCGGCCGCGCTGGCGGCGCAGTGACGGCCTGGCGATGAACCTGGCCTTCCGCCTAGCCCGGCGCGAGATGCGCAGCGGCTTGGCCGGCTTCCGCCTGTTCATCGCTTGCCTGGCGCTGGGCGTGGCGGCGATCACGGGCATCCTGTCGTTCAGCCGCGCCGTCGAGGAAGGCTTGCGCGCCGATGCGCGCGAGATCCTGGGCGGCGACGTGGCGATCTCGCTGCTCTACCGCGAAGCGACGCCCGAACAGATCGACTTCCTGAAGGCGCAGGGCCAGTTCGTGCGTTGGGTCGACAGCCGCGCCATGGCGCGCCCGACCAAATCGGACGGACGGCCGACCCTGGTGCAGCTCAAGGCGGTCGAGCCCGCTTATCCGCTCTATGGCACTGTCGAACTGCAAGGCGGCGGTACGCTTGCCGACGCGCTCAGCAAGCGCGACGGCGTCTGGGGCGCGGTGGTCGAAGAGGCCGCGCTCAAGCGCATGAACCTCGCCCTCGGCGATCGCGTGCGGGTGGGCGACGTCACGGTCGAGGTGCGCGACCTCATCGCCCGCGAACCCGACCGCGGGCTCAATGCCTTCGCGAGCCTGGGCCCGCGGCTCATGATCCCCTTCGAGGCGGTGACCGAATCGGGCCTCATCCAGCCCGGCAGCCTGCTGAACTGGGAGTACCGGCTGCGCCTGCCGCCCGGCGCTTCCGACGTCGCCACCATCAACGCAATCAAGAGCCGGTTTCCCGAGGCCGGCTGGCGGGTGCGGGGGCTCGCCGAGGCGGGCGGCGGCATCCGCTTCTGGCTCGACCGGCTGACCCAGTTCATCGGCTTGATCGGCCTCGCCTCGCTGCTGGTGGGCGGCGTCGGCGTGGGCAATGCCATTTCGAGCTTTTTGGCCGGACGGCTGCGCACCATCGCTATCATGAAGTGTCTGGGCGCGCCGGAGCGGTTGGTCCTGTCGACCTATCTCATCCAGCTCACGGCCCTTGCCGTGCTGGGCGTCGTGATCGGCCTCGCGATCGGCGCCGCGCTGCCGTTCCTGGCCCAGTCGCTGATCGCGGAGGTGCTGCCGGTGCGCGCGCGGGTGGCGCTCTATGCCGAGCCGCTGGCCATCGCCGCGGCGTTCGGCCTGCTGGTCTCGCTGATGTTCACCCTGATGCCGCTGATGCGCGCGCGCCGCGTGCCGGCGGCGACCCTGATGCGCGGCGCCGTGGTGGCCGCGGGCGGACGGCTGCCGTGGCGCGACGCCCTGCTGATCGGCGCCGTCGCCGTGGCGTTGGCGGCCTTCACCATCTTCACCGCCGACAGCCGCAGCATCGCCGGGTGGTTCGTGCTGGGCGCGGTGGCGGCGTTCGTGACCTTCCCGCTGCTGGCGCGGCTGCTGATGCTGGCCGCCGCGCGCGCCGGCAAGCCCCGGCTCGCCGGGCTGCGGCTGGCGCTCGCCAACCTGCATCGGCCGGGCGCCCCCACGCCCATCGTCATGCTGTCGCTGGGGCTTGGCCTTACCGTGCTGGTGGCGACGGCGCTGATCGAGGGCAATCTCCGCGAGCAGCTGACGCGGCGCATCCCGAGCGATGCGCCGGCCTTCTTCTTTGTTGACATCCAGTCGACCCAGATGCCGGCCTTCGAGAAGGCGATCGCCGCCATCCCCGGCGCCGGCGCGCTCGACAAGGTCCCGTCGTTGCGCGGCCGCATCGTCAAGATCGGCGGCAAGCCGGTGAGCGAGATCGCGGTGCCGTCGGAAGCGCGCTGGGCGATCGATGGCGACCGCGGCGTCACCTATTCGGCGACGCCGCCCGAGGGCTCGCGCATCGTCGCCGGGCAATGGTGGCCAACCGACTATCATGGGCCGCAGCTCATCTCCTTCGACGAGGCGCTGGCCCATGCTTTCGGCCTGAAGCTGGGCGACACCATCACCGTGAATGTGCTGGGCCGCGACATCGAGGCCACCATCGCCTCGCTGCGCCGCATCGAATGGACGACGCTTGCCATAAATTTCGTCTTCGTCTATTCGCCCGGCACGCTGGACAAGGCGCCGCACACTTTCCTCGCCACGGTGAAGGCCACGCCCGCGGCCGAGGACGCGATCTTCAAGACCGTGACCGACCAGTTCCCCAACGTGACCGTGGTGAGTATCCGCGACGCCATAGCGACCGCGGCCGACGTTCTGGGCAATATCGGGCTGGCCAGCCGGGTCATCGGCTTCCTCAGCATCCTGGCCGGCGTGTTGGTGCTGGCCGGCGCCATGCTTGCCACCCAACAGCGCCGCGTGCACGAGGCCGTGGTCATGAAGGTGCTGGGCGCCACGCGGGCGCGCATCGCCGGCATTTTCGCCTGGGAGTTCGCAGCGCTCGGGCTCGCCACGGCTTTGGCTGCCCTGGGCGTCGGCACGCTGGGCGCCTGGCTGGTGGTCGAGCGCCTGATTGGGCTCGACTGGATCTTCCTGCCGACCGTCGCGGTGGCGGTCGCGTTGGGCGCCATGGCGCTCACCCTGGCGTTCGGCTTGGCCGGTACCCTGGCGGCGCTGCGCCAGCGTCCGCTGGCCTTGTTGCGCAACGAATAGGCGGAAATTTCCCCTGCCTGTGAAAGTAAATCGCAACATTACAAAGCGTTAACGCTATTGATTCACACGCGCTGAGTGACCAGATTATCAACCGAATGGGGCTCGGCAATGAGGCCCCCTGGAGGCTAGAGACCAAATGGCGAATCCCAACTTCGGCGCTTTCAACCGTCCCGGCGCGATTGCCGACCAGGCGTCGTTCGATGTCGGTCTGCGCGCCCACATGGTGCGCGTCTACAACTACATGGCTTCGGGGCTCGCTCTGTCGGGCATCGTGGCCTTCGGCCTGTTCAGTTCAGCCGAGCTGGCCAGCCTGTTCTTCCAGGTCCAGGCGGGCCGTGTCGTCGGCCTGAACATCCTGGGCTGGATCGCGATCTTCGCACCGCTTGGCCTGTTGCTGCTGACCTCGTTCCGCGCGGCGCAGATGAGCGTCGGCGCCGTGCAGGCCGTCTACTGGGCGGTCACGGCACTGATGGGCGTCAGCCTGTCGCTGCTGCTGTTCCGCTACACCGGTGCATCGGTGGCGCGCACCTTCTTCGTCACGGCCGCCGCCTTCGGCGCGTTGAGCCTCTACGGCTACACGACCAAGCGCGACCTGACGGC
>DATHNU010000905.1:0-5113 GCA_035485695.1 Reyranella sp.
GCCATGCCATGCGTGACCTTCTGGCGGTGCGGTTCACGGCGTTCGACTACGGCCCGGATACGATCTCGCTCGCCTCGACGCCGCTCTATTCCAACACCACCCTGGTCGCCCTGCTGGCGACCGTCGGGGTCGGGGGAACGACCATCCTGATGCCCAAGTCCGATGTCGCGAAGTTCCTGGAGATCGCGCAGCGCGAGCGCGTCACCCACGCCATGCTGGTGCCGGTGCAGTACCAGCGCATCCTGGCGCATCCGGACTTCGACAAGTACGACCTGAGTTCCTTCAAAGCCAAGCTCTCGACCAGCGCGCCGCTCAGGGCGCACATCAAGGCCGACTGCCTGAAACGCTGGCCGGGCCGTCTGATCGAGATCTACGGCCTGACCGAGGGCGGCGGTTCCTGCACCCTCGAAGCGAACCTTCATCCCGACAAGCTCCACACCGTGGGCAAGCCGGGGCTCAGCAGCGAGGTCGTGGTGCTGGACGAGCAGGGCAGGGAGCTGCCGCAAGGCGAGGTGGGCGAGCTGGCCGGGCGCGGGCAGGCGATGATGATGGGCTACTACAAGCAGGCCGACAAGACGCGCGACCTGTTCTGGCACGACAAGGACGGCCGCCTGTTCTTCAAGTCGGGCGACATGGGCCGCATCGACGAGGATGGCTTCGTTATTCTGCTCGACCGCAAGAAGGACATGATCATTTCCGGCGGCTTCAACGTCTATGCCGCCGACATCGAAGTGCTGCTGCTCAGGCATCCCGACGTGATCGACGTCGCCGTCATCGGCATCCCGAGCGAGCAGTGGGGCGAATCGCCGATGGCGCTCTGCGTGTGCCGGCCGGGCGCGCCGGCGACCGAAGAGCAGATCCGCGAGTGGGCCAACGGCCAGCTCAGCAAGACCCAGCGGCTGGTTGCTGTGGAGTTTCGCTGCTCGCTGCCGCGCAGTACCATCGGCAAGATCATGAAGCGCGAGTTGCGCGAGCCCTATTGGGCGGGTCGCAGCGCCAAGATCTGAGGGAATGACGATGACCGAACCCGTGCTTCACTCCTCCCACCTGTTCACGCTCAGCCTGACCGTCGATCCGAACTTCACCGATGTCGGCGAGACGCCCTATGGCCGTCGCCGCATCGCGACCGTCACTGGCGGAACCTTCGAAGGTGAGGAACTGAAGGGCACGGTGCTGCCCTCGCCGGGCGGCGACTGGCTGCTGCTGCGGCGCGACGGTGTCCTGCAGCTCGACGTCCGGATCACGCTCAAGACGCATGACGACCATCTCATCTACATGAGCTACCGCGGGATGCGGCACGGGCCGGCCTGGGTGATCGAGCAGCTCAACAAGGGCGAGAAGGTCGATCCCAGCCAGTACTATTTCCGCAGCACGCCCGCGTTCGAGACCGCGTCGGAGAAATACCGATTTCTGAATCGCATCGTCTGCGTGGCCACCGGCCGCCGCGAGCCGACCGGCCCGATCTACGAGGTGTTTCACATTCTTTAGGAGCGCAGACCTCCAGGCCCGCATCATGAGCATGAGCGGACCTGGAGGTCCGCGCTCCTAAGAAATCTTCGCCAGCACCGGCAAAATGTACTCGCGGAACTTCGCGGGATTCTCGCTCATCGGGAAGTGGCCGACTTCCTTCATGATCTGCACCTCGACGCCCGGAATCTGGCTGGCCGTGCGCAGCGTATCGTCGGCGGTGCAGGAGAAGTCGTATTCGCCGGTCAGCAGGTAGAGCGGGCAGACCTTGGTGTCGATCGCCTTCACCTTCTCGCGCAGGTCGCCGTCGACGCGATAGAAATAGAGGTCGCCCTTGAACACGCCAGGGCCGCCCTGCATGTACATCCAGAGCGTCTCATGGCGATTGACGGGCGGGCTGTGCGGCGCGATCAGGCCCGAGATCAGGGCGGCGCAGACCTCGCCGCCATGCACATCCGGCCGGTGCAGCCAGGCCGTGTCGTACCACGGTTGCTGGAAGTCGGCGGCCTCGAGCGCGATCAGGGCGCGGAATTCGGCGGCGTGCGCGATCGCGAGGTTGAGCACGATGCGCCCGCCGATCGAACAGCCCATGACCACCGGCCTGTCGAGTTCCAGGGCCTGGCAGAACGCCCGGATGGCGGCCGTGTAGGACGCCGTCGTCAGCCGGTATTCGCCCGCTTGCCAGCCGTCAGGCGGCGTCGACTTGCCATGCCAGGGCATGTCGAAGGCCAGCACGCGGAAGCGCCCAGTGATCTCGGGATCGGCCAGCAGATGGCGGTATTGGCGATTGTCGGCGCCGGCGGTGTGCAGGCAGACCAGTGGGATTCCCTGGCCCGCCTCCTCGAAATAGACGCGATGCGGGAGGCCCTCGATCTCCAGCCGCAGGTAGCGGCCGATCAGCGGCTCGAACACGGGCGCCATGGCTCAGTCTTCCTCCGTCAGGCGGCGCGGCAGCGCCAGCAGATCCTTGAAGTACTGCAGGTTCTGCAGGAGCGGCCGCAGATCGCCCTCCATCGAGGCGGCGCCGCGTTTGCTGAGGGCGAAGAGGTCGTGCCAGCCGGGTTCCGGCACCTTGCGCCAGTGCCGCCGCCAGGCCTCGTCGGTGCCGCGGATCGAGAAGGAAGTGGCGCGCATCAGGCGCGGTCCGCGCTCCAGCGTCGCGAGCGCGCCCTGGCGGATGGCGAGATGGAAGGAGTCGGCGCCGATGTCGATGCGGCAATCGACGTCGAGCCAGCGGCCGCGTCGGCGGAGATCGCTGTCGTTGGCCAGAAGATCGGGCAGTCGCGCAAAGCGCTCGGCAGGACTCATTCCTGCAGAATGTACTCGATCGTCGATCCGTCGAAAGCCGGGAACGCGGCCTTGACCCAGCGTCCGCGGTCGTCGAACCACTGATCCATCCTGAGGTCGCCGGTGTAATGGTAGCGCGTCGCCTCGACGGTGTTGCCGCTCGCCGTCTTGACCGGCTCGCGGCCCATGGGCGTGATCGTGGCATGCGACCGGGTTCCGTACTGGGTATTGAGCAGGACGGATTGGCCGACCTGTCCCATGTTCCAGTTCGACGTCGGCAGGGTGCTGGGCGGCAACAGTTCATGGCCGATCTCGGGAAGCTGCACGCCCTGGTCGGCGCTGGCGGAGGCAAACGGTTCCGGCGACGCCTCGCGGTCCACCATCAGGCCATTGCTGCCGCGTTGTACGCGTACCAAGTACTTCTTGCCGTTGTCGTCGGTCCGCGATTCGAGTGCCTGCAGCGCGTTGCCGCTCCACACCTCGTGGCTGTTATGGATATAGCGATAGGCAGTGACGCCCATCGCCTTGACGGCAAGGTCGACTGCCACCGTGACCTTGCGATTGACGCCCTCGTTCTGGAAGGAAATCGTATGATGGCCGATTTCCTTGCCGTTGCGATAGACGGTGAAGGCCAGCGACCGGCCATAGGGGAAGTCGTTCGCCGCGGCCACCGCGGTCGAACCCATCACAGTCACGACGAGAGCTGCAGCAAGCTGCCTGCGCATTATTCCTCCCACCCCCCGGTCAGATGATACGCTGCGAAGGAGCGTTGAATCATGCCAGCGCTATTTCGTCAAACGATCGCTTAAACGACCCGGTCGTTTTCTCAAACGACCCGGTCGGCCCGCAGCTTGTCGATGGCGGCCGGTTCATACCCAAGCTCCTGTAGAATCTGGTCGGTGTGCTCGCCAAGCCGGGGCGCACGGCGACGGATGGTGAGCGGCGTACGAGAGAGCTTCACCGGCTCCTGCACGATCGGCACCGGCTTGGCGGCGCCGGGATACTCCATCCCGTGGAAGAATTTGGCGTGCCGGATATGGGGATCGTCCAGCGTCTGCTGCGGCGTGTAGACGGGGCCGGCCGGAATGCGGTTTGCCTCCAGCGCCTCGAGCGCCACTTTCACCGTCCGCGTATTGCACCAGTTCTGCATGATTTCGGACAGAGCCTCGCCATTGTCGCCGCGCGCCAGGTCGTCCTTGAAGCGCGGGTCCTTGGTCAGGGCCTCGTCACCCATCAGCTTGCACCAGCGCACGAACAGCGGCTGGCCGATGGTCATGGCGTAGATCCAGCCATCGCTGCACTTGTAGGTGTCGGACGGCCCCGCGGTGAAACCGCGGTTGAGGGTGGCGATGCGGTTGAGGTTGAGCATCGCCTGTTCAATCAGATGGCCGTTGGTGATGTTCATGGCGGTGCGCAGTAGCGCGGTCTCGACCTTCTGGCCCTTGCCGCTCTTGGCGCGGTCGATCAGGGCGGCCAGCACGCCCACGGTGTTGAGCAGCGCCGTGCCGAAATCGACGAACGGGGCGTTCATGCGGGTCGGCACCTTGCCGTCGCCCGACAGGAACATGGCGCCTGACATCGCCTGGCCGATCGTGTCGAAGCCGACGCGCGTGGCGTAAGGGCCGTCCGAGCCGAAGGTCGAGGTGGTGGCGAGGATGATGCGCGGATTGACGGCCGAGATGGTGTCGTAGTCGATGCCCATTTCCTGCAGGGTCTCGTAGGGCAAGTTGGCGATCACCACGTCCGACTGGGCCAAAAGCTTCTTCACGATCTCGCGGCCGGCCGGCTTCATCGGGTTGAGCGTCAGCCCGAGCTTGTTGCGGCCCATCTGGAGGAACATCGCGCCTTCGCCGCCCTCGACCACGGGCGTCACCCAGCGGTCCTCGCTGCCGCCGAGCTTCTCGATGCGGATGACCTCGGCGCCGAGGTCGGCCAGCATGGTGCCGCAGAACGGGCCGGCGATGTACCGGCCGAAATCGAGAACGCGTATTCCTTCGAGAACGCCTGGCATCTGTTGTCTACCTCAGGATTTTCGACGTCGACTCAGACTCCTCTCCCCCGCTAGGGGGAGAGGGCGGGTGAGGGGGATACGCACGTCGCTGCCCCCTCACCTAGCTTCTCCCCCTAGCGGGGGAGAGGAACGTGAGTGGAGACGCGCGACTATCAATCGAAGAACGTATTGGGCTTGAGGAAGAACGCCAGCACCAGGCATCCCTCGTCGGTCCACGCATCGTGACGGCTGCCGGCGCGACGCCAGACGTAGTTGCCGGCGCTGCATACGCCGTCATGGTCGGCGAAGGAGCCTTCGAGCACGAAGGTCTGCTCGATGGCGACGTGCTCGTGATGCGGCAGCCGCGCG
>DATHNU010000906.1:0-3569 GCA_035485695.1 Reyranella sp.
GAGGGCTTCGGATGACTCAGACGCTTTTTGCCAACGCCACCCTCGTCCTCGACGGCTTCACCGAGCTGCAACCCTCTTTCAACGTCCTGGTGAAGGACAGCCGTATCGCCTCGGTGTCGGCGAAACCGATCGACGCTGCGGAGGCGGCGGTCATCGATGTCGGCGGCCGGACGCTGATGCCCGGCCTGATCGACGCCCATGCCCATATCACCGGGCTGTCGCTCACGCCCAAGAACATCGCCTATCCGGCCGCGGAAATCGCCATCGCCTCGGCGAACTACCTGCGCAACTGCCTGATGGACGGCTACACCACCATCCGCGAGGCTGGCGGCGCCGATCGCGCGACCGCCCGGCTGCTGGCCGAGGGGCACATCGTCGGGCCGCGCCTGTTCTATTCCGGCAAGGCGCTGACCCAGACCGGCGGCGGCGCCGATTTCCGGACGCCGGACGAGGAGATCGATCCGTGCGGCCATGTCGGGCCGTTCTCCACCATGTCGGTGATCGCCGACGGCACCGACGAGGTGCGCAAGGCCGCGCGCGAAGAACTGCGCAAGGGCGCCACGCAGATAAAATTGTTCGCGTCGGGCGGCGTGGTGTTTCCCGCCGAAGGCCATGCGACACGCTACGAATTCGCCGAGGAAGAGCTGAGCGCCGTCGTCGAGGAGGCCGCGGCACGCGGCACCTACGTCATGGCGCACGTCTATACCGATGAGGGTGTGCGGCGTTGCCTCAGGGCGGGCGTGCGCTCCATCGAACACGCCAATTTCGTGAACGAAGACACGGTGGCGATGATGGCGGAGTGCGGCGCGTTCTACGTTCCGACCTTCATATCGCTCGTGCAGCGGGTCGAGAGTGCCAACGAGACGCATCTGCCGAAGGCCATCGTCGAGAACCTGCAGCGGACGATCGACCGCGGCAGGCAGGTCTATCGCTGGGCCCGCAAGCACGAGGTGCTGGTCGGCTTCGGCACCGACCTGTGGGGCCCCGACGCCCAGAAATCGCAACTGCGGGAATTCGAGATGCGTCAGGACCTCGACACGCCGGCCGACATCCTGCGCTCGGCCACCGTCACCAATGCCGAATTGCTGATGGAGAAGGGCACGCTCGGCACCATCGCCGAGGGCGCCTATGCCGACCTGCTGATCGTCGAAGGCAACCCCCTGGCCGATCTCGGCGTCCTGATGAACCCGCAGAAGAACCTGAAGTTCATCATGAAGGACGGCGTGGTCTACAAGAACGAGCTGGCGGCATGACGACGACCTGATCGTGGTTCCCGCCTGAGTGCGCATCGGAGGTTCCGCCCATTTTGCCGTCCCGACTTCCCCATTTTCGGGCGCGGGCGGCCGTAATTGTGGCGCGTCTGTGCCTTTGCACACATGACCGGCGGCGCGCCGGTGCCAGGATGCCGGGATCGCTGAAGGAGTCAGGTTGCAGCCTTGCAGAGCTTGCGAAGAGAGACCCACCGGCATCCGGACTCCCAGACGCGAGCGAGGACGGCGGCTGGCTTTCGCGATCAGCCGTGATAGCGTCAGGCATGCAGCCGCTGGGGAGCGTGCAGGAGCCAAAAGTTGAGGCAGTACGTTCAATCGGTACGTATCAAAGCGTGATGCTTGCGGCGCCCACTACCGGTCGCCGGAGCGAGTCTGCAACGAGAGGGGGATAATAGTCATGTTGAACACTAATCGCCGGACGACACTGAAACTGCTGGGCGGCGCAGCACTCGCGGCACCCAGCTTCGCGAGCCTGTCGCGGCCGGCGGCGGCGCAGCAAGATCTCTACATCGGCTCGCGCTACCAGAACTTCAAACGCGGCACGATTCACAGCATGGATCCGAAGACGCGCGGCTTCGTCATCATCTGGGAGGATCTCGGCCGGGTGAAGCTGAAGGCTGCCGACCTGGTCGCCAATTACGCGCCGGGCGCCATGAAAGAGACGACCGGCCTGGCGGCCGGGCTCAGGGAAGGCCAGATCGTCGACGTCCAGTGGTACGACTATGTCGACTTCCTGATCGCCAAGAAGACGGACGCGAGCATGGCGCAGGCCAAGGCGATGATGGCCCAGGGTGCGCGCATCGAGGGCCTGCCGGGCTCGCAGGAGCGCATCCGGCTGTGGGAAATGGACGGCATGTGCACCAGGATCGGTCCCAACGTCGTCTATCTGATCAACGCCTCGGGCGGTGAACCCGACAAGCCCGCGCCCGACAGCGGCGAGGTCATCCAGATGCCGCAGGTCGTGACGCCGGAAGGCCAGGCGGCGCTCCAGATGATCAAGGTGGGCGACCCGATCGTCACCGTGTTCAGCGTGCAGACCGCGATCAAGGTCACGGTCATCCGCTAGCAATCGACCATCCAGCAACCGATCATCGCAAGGACGCCGGGGCCGCAGGGCCCCGGCGTTCGTTTGCGGCGATGGCTCCTGCCCCGCCACCGGACTATGATTCGTCCGAATGTCGACCAGTCATCCCGGGCCGATCATGCGGCGCCGTTCACTGCTCGTGGGCAGCGTTGCTGCAAGCCTGGCGGCGGCGCCGGGCCTTGTCGACGCGCAAGGCGCTGAGTGGCCCAAGGGCCCGATCAAATTCGTCGTGCCCTTCCCGCCCGGCGGCTCGACCGATCCGGTGGCGCGCCTGATCCAGGCCCGGCTGCTGGAGACCGTGGGCTGGCAAATCATCGTCGAGAACAAGCCGGGCGCCGCGGGTGCGATCGGCGCCACGGTCGTGGCCAAGTCACCGCCCGACGGCCAGACCTGGCTGGTGGCGTTCGACAGCCACATCCTGAGCCCGGCCTTCACCAGCACCCTGCCCTACAAGGATTCCGACCTGCTGAACGTCATGCTGGTCGGCCGGGCGCCGCTCGCCATCGCCTGCCATCCCGACCGGCCCTATAAAAATTTCGCCGACGCGATGGCCGACGCACGACAGCGGCCGGGCAAGCCCAGCGTCGGCGTGCTCTCGGCCAGCCAGGCGCTGCTGCTGATCACCCACCTGCAGAAAGAGAACGGCTTCGACGTCAACGTGATCTTCTACAAAGGCGGCGCGCCCACCGTGCAGGACCTTCTGGCCGGCGTCACCGACATGGCGCTCACCACCTTGGCCGCCCTCGAGCCGCATGTCCGCGCGGGCCGGCTGCGGGCGCTCGCCACCACGGGCGAGGCGCGCACGCCCGTCCTGCCCGACACGCCGACGCTGCACGAGCAGGGCGTCAAGGGCTATCCGACCTACTCGTGGTGGGGGATCTACGCGCCCGCCGGCACGCCGCGGCCGATCGTCGAGCGCATGAATGCCGAGGTCGCCAAGGCGGTGCGCTCGGCCGAAGTGGCGCCCAGGCTCACCGCCCAGATCGGCATGGAAATCCTCGCCACCTCACCGGCCGCGTTCGCCGACTTTCAGAAGGTCGAGCAGGAACGCTGGACCAGGATCATCGAGGAGAACGGCATCAAGGCCGACTGAGGTCAGCCCTTGAAGCCCGCGGGCGGATCGCACGGCGTGGTGCCCATGATCCCGGGCGACGACACTTCGAGGATCTCCATCTTCTCCGAGGTGCGGATCTCGTTGTGGCGCAGGTATCCGG
>DATHNU010000907.1:0-4432 GCA_035485695.1 Reyranella sp.
GCGCTGATCCAGAGATTGCCGGCGCGCCGCGACAGCAGGCCGAGGTCCTTGGCCGCGAGCGCGATCGGCAGCACGGCACAGAGGCTCACCAGCCCGGTGAAGCTCCAATGCGGCGAGATGCCCATCCAGCCGACATACTCGACCGGTCCCAGCCACATCAGCGTGATCGACGTGATATAGGCCCGGAGCGAGAACAGCAGGCCGGCCAGCGCCAGAAGGCCGAGCGCGTCCAGAAGCGTGTTGAGCCGCGCCACGTCGGGCAGGCTGGCGCGGCTGCGGGTCGCCATCGACCACAGGTCGAGCAGCAGGGCATGGCCGGGATCGTCGGCGATGGCGCGCTCGGAGATCGGCACCAGCTTGCCCTTCTCGCAGACGGCGAGCCAGACGCCGCGCTCGAGCGCACACTGCGAACTGTCGAGCCACACCCGGGTGGCCAACCAGCCCGCCGGCATGATGTCGGTCATATAGCCGTAGCGTTCGGCGTCCTTGAACGACCGACCGAATTGCCCCAGCACCAGCAGAGCCGCGCATAACAGAAAGACCAACAGCCTCAAGGCTTCCCCGACCGGGACATTTGTCGGGCCATATCTGCTACACTTCCGACATGGGGGGAAGGGCAGCGGAGGGGGCACCCGAAATGGCGCGGGCCGGCGAACGGCGATGACGCTCGGCGAGAGGGTTCGCCAACGGCTGGGGTCCCTCTCTTCCGGTCGGCTCAAGCTCGCCGCCCTTGCCGTGCTGCTGGTCTATGCGATCGTCATGCTGTGGCCCTATCTCGCCGCCACCCTGGTGCGCGGCTCGGCCGTCACGGCCTGGATGAATCTCGCCACCGCGCCGATCCCCGGCCGCGCGCCCGTCCAGCTCCCGCTGGTCGGTTCCCATGTCGGCGCCGACGGCGTCATCGTCGAGCTGATCAACGAGCAGTTCGATCCCGGCCTGGTGCCGCGCGCCGAGGCAGCGCTGGCAGCGGCCCAGGCGCGCAGCCGCGCGGCCCGCGGCTATCTCGAGGGCATGCTCGAGATCGACGGCGACCGCCGCCAGCTCATGAAGGACTACGCCGCACAGTTCAGGAGCGAGCTCGACGCCGACATCGCCGCCCGCGAGGCGCGGCTTGGCCTGCTGCGCACCAAGGTGGCGGCGGCCGGCCAGCTTGCGGAGCGCACCAGGAATGTCGCTGACCGCGGCTACCGCTCGGGTGACTATCGCGACGACGCGCAGATCCGGCTGGCCGAGGCGGAGGCCGAGATGGCGCTCGAGCGCATCGCGATCGATCAGGTCAAGGGCCGACGCGCCGCGGCCGACAGCGGCATCTTCATCATGCAGGACGGTTCCAGTCCCAACTGGGCCTATGAGCAGCGCCAGGACGCCAAGACCGAGGTCAGGCGCGCGCGGCTCGCGCTCGAAGAGGCGCAGTCAGCCGAGCAGGAGGCCGAGCGCGCGCTGGCGGCGGTGCGCGCCAATTATCTGCTGCAGAGCAAGGCCGCCGTGAAGGCGCCGCCGGGCACCACCATCCGCAGCCTGGTCATCGGCGCCGGCGCGACGGTCGTGCCGGGCCAGGCGGTTGCCCGCTGGATCGACTGCGATGCCCTCTTCATCGATGCGCCGGTCTCCGATGCCGCCCTGCCGCTGATCCCGCTGGGCAGCGCCGCCGAAGTCATCATCGAGGGCGAGGGCAAATGGCGGCCGGCGCGCGTCACCAATATCCGCGGCGCCGCCGAGACGATTGGCGCGGCCGATCTTGCCGCCGTCGCCAAGGGCCGCGGCCGCGGCGACGGCCAGGTGCTGCTGAAACTCGAGGCGGCGCGCGAGGACTTCGCGGCCTGTCCGGTGGGCCAGGCGGCCTACGTGCATTTTCCGACGGCGGGCGTGCTGGCCGTCCTGCTGGCGCGGCTGGGCTTCAGGTGACGGCCGCCTCGACGACGGTCGATCTCACCGCCGAGCAGGCCGGCCGTGAGCACGCGCTCGCCAAGGCCGCCGTGCTGGACTTCGCCTGCGTGACCTTGCTGCTCTCGATCGGGATCGGGGCCGATTCGCTCACCAATCTCGCCGAAGGCATCCGCGGCGGGCTGATGACCCTGGTCGATCTGGTGGCGCTCACCGTGCTGCGCCGCCTGCATCGCGGCACGCTCGCCGGCTTCGACTTCGGCACCGGCAAGATCGAGCAACTCGTCAGTATCGGCATCGCGCTCAGCCTCCTGGGCGGCGCCCTGTGGGTCGGCATGGATGCGGTCGAGACGGCG
Organism: Reyranella sp.; assembly: GCA_035485695.1. Classification (GTDB taxonomy): domain Bacteria; phylum Pseudomonadota; class Alphaproteobacteria; order Reyranellales; family Reyranellaceae; genus Reyranella. The sequence goes on from DATHNU010000907.1 coordinate 2,241, forward strand.
CTGAGGGGCCAGAGCGACGCCACGCCATTGGGCCTGAGCCTCGCCGCCGTGAGCGGCGCCATCAACTTCTTCGCCAATGTCGTCGCCTGGGAGAACGTGCGCCAGGCCGCGCGCGGCCGACCGTCGGCCATCATGCGGGCGCAGCTGCGCGCTCGTACCACCAAGCTCTTCTGCTCGGTCGTGGTGCAGATCACCATGACCATAGCGGCCGCGGCCAAGGACCCGGTGATCGTGGCCGCCGCCGACTCGCTGGGCGCGCTTCTGGTCTGCGGCGTGATGGTCCGCGCGGCTTGGGAACTCGCGGTCAACGCCGTGCCCGACCTGCTCGACCGCTCGACCAGCCACATCGCCGGTCCCGCGCTCGAACGCGCCGCCGGCGCCCTGCCCGCGGGCTTTTCCCTGGAAAGCTTCCGCTCGCGCGGCACGCCGCACGCCCTGGTGCTCGAAGTGGCGCTCGCCTGCGCCCCCGGCACCGACGTGGCGATGGCCCAGCGTGCCGAACGCTCCCTGGCGGCGGCGCTCGCCGCCGCCCTGCCGGAGACGCAGCTTTCCCTGGTCGTGCAGGCGGTCCCCACGCAGCTGTGAAGGGACGGCCGTCGACGGCTCTTGACCGCTGCGCGCAACGCGGCGCAGCCTTGCTGCGTTGTCGCCCCGGGTGTTTGCATGCGTCGTACCCTCGCAAGCCTGATCCTGCTGCCGCTGGCCGCCTGCGGCCCGACCAATGCCGAGTTCGATCTTCGGCTGCGCGAGATGGCGGGCAGCAATGAACGCAACCTGCTGGGCAGCATGGGTCGCATTCCCGACAACAGCTATCAGCTCGACGGTGAAACCAAGGTCCTGCAGTGGCGCTGGGACACCTCCTACATCAGCCCGGGCATGGAGCCGATGTACACGCGGGTAGGACGAGGGATCTGGGTGCCGATGGGTGGCTTTCCGCCCACCCTGGTTCGCGAGGGCTGTATCGTGGAGTGGACCGTGACCAACGGGGCCACGCAGAACTACCGCTGGCAGGGCAATGGCTGCCGGACCGTCACCCTCGTGAGCACGCCGCCGCCCTGACCGGCCACCCGCCGGCTGTTCCTGAATGCAGATTGAAGGTCGTGGCGGCCCGCCCCTATTGTTGTGTGGCACGAGGGGACGGCGATGAACGTTGTCAGCATGCGGGAGAACATCGATCCCAGCTACTACCGGCTGGTGGCCGGGGAGCAGAAGGGCTCGCTGATCGGCACCTTCGAGGCCAGGCATCCCTCCATTGCCGAGCGGTTGGCCGCGGGCAAGGCACTGCGCGAGAAGGTGCCGCGCACGACGCACGCCGCCTACGAAAGGCACGCCGACAGGCCCGATCCCGTCACGATCCTGGAGAAGCAGAACGTCGCGCGCATCCAGAAGCTGGTGCCGGTGCGCTACGCGCGTATGCTGGCCTCGCCTTTCGCCTTCCTGCGCGGCTCGGCGGCGGTGATGGCGAGCGACCTGTCGCGCACGCCGGTGACCGGCCTGGTGGTGGCGGCCTGCGGCGACATGCACGTCTCCAATTTCGGCGTCTACGCCTCGGCCGAGCGCACGCTGGTGTTCGCCATCAACGATTTCGACGAGGTCTATCCCGGGCCATGGGAATGGGACGTCAAGCGCCTGGCGGCCAGCGCCGCCGTCGCTGTCCGCTTCATGGGTGGCGCCGACGACGATGCCCGGGATGCCGCGCGGGCCTGCGTGCGCAGTTACCGCAAGCGCATCCGGCGCTATGCCGAGATGGGTTACCTCGAGGTCTGGTACGATCACATCGATGACAGCACAGTTCTCCACGCGCTGTCGCCGCGGGTACGCCGCTTCGCCGAACGGTCGCTCGACAAGGCCCGCGCCAAGGGACACATCCGTTCGCTCGACAAGCTCACCGAGCAGGTCGATGGCGAGCCTCGCATCATCGAGGATATCCCGCTGATCGTGCGCGAGACGCACACCGACACTGGCGTGCCGATCCGCGCGGCGCTGGACCTGATGCTCGGCGCCTATATCGAGACGCTTCCGGTGGATCGGCGGCGGTTGCTGTCCCGCTACCGCATCATCGATGCGGCGCGCAAGGTGGTGGGCGTGGGCAGCGTCGGCACGGGATGCTGGGTCATCCTGCTCGAGGGCGTGGACGGCGAAGATCCGTTGTTCCTGCAGGTCAAGGAGGCCCAGCCGTCGGTGCTGGCCGC
>DATHNU010000908.1:0-4656 GCA_035485695.1 Reyranella sp.
CGAGGACGGCAACGGTAGAGCCGACTGGGCGGTGACCAGTGTTGAGACAACCAGAGTTTCCAAGCCCGAGCGGCTGCAGGTGCCGGCCGACCTGGCGAAGCGTCTCTCCAAGCGTGACCAGGCAGAGATCCTGTGATGACCCAGCGTCTGCTCGACTGGAATCAGGAAACCGGCGTCGCGTCGTGGTGGCTCGAGGACGGCGAGGGCAACTGGGCGAAGCAGTCGTTCCAGCACACCGGCCGCCTGCTCGATCTCAACAAGGAGGCGCAGAACCACTGCGATCCCTACAATGCCGCGCGCGACGTGCGCATGGTGGCGCGCATCCCGCTGATCATCATCGAGAAATGGCGCAACGAGCTCGGCGTCGATTACTGGAACCCCGATCACCAGGACCGCATCGATCGCCTGCTGGCTGATCCCGACTGGCGCTGGCTGCGCACGGATGAGGGAGCGATCTGATGGCCGTCCAGATCAACACCTATGGCGGCCTCAAGGCGGGCGTGCTGGCGTGGCTGGCGCGCAGCGGCGACAGCCTGCTCGACAGCCGCTTCGACGACTTCCTGCTGAACTGCGAGCGCCGCATCTATTACGGCTTCGCGGCCGACGATCCCGCCAACCCGCTGCGCTCCGACCCGCTGCGCATCGTCGACATGGAGACGGTCGACCCGGCCTTCGCGCTGTCGGCAGTGACGCCGCAACCCGCGACCTTCCTCGAGCTGGTCTCGGCACAGCTCAACAGCCCGAACGCACCCCTGCAGATCGTGGCCCAGCGCACGATCGACGGTTACGCCTCGGGGGCGCCCAACCAGCCGCGGCTGATCGCCGTCAGCGGCACCAATTTCCGCGTCTTCCCGGATCCCGGCGCCGCCGCCTACACGGCGACGCTACGCTACTACCAGAAGCTCGCCACGCCGGCCGGCGCCACGGCCAACGCCATCCTGACCGGCAGCCCCGACGTCTATCTCTACGGCTGCCTGGTCGAGGCCTCGATCTTCACCCAGGACGAGCCCGGCGCGCTGCGCTACCTCGCGCTCTACAATGCGAGCGTCGCGGGCCTCAATGCCCGCACGCAACGCATCACGGGCTCGTCGGTGCCGGTGATCCGGGTGCGCGCGGGGATGGCGCCATGAGCGTGATCCCCTTCGCCGAATGGCGTCCCGACATGCCGAGCCTCAGCCAGTGGGCGCGCGAGGCGCTGAACGTGGTGCCGGCCGAGGAAAGCTATCGCCCGTTGAACGGCCTCGCCGGCGTCTCCAATGCGCTCGCCGCGCGCTGCCAGGGCGCGGCCTGGTTTCGCGGCACCGCCGGCGCCACCCGGATGTTCGCGGGTGACGCGGCCAGGCTCTACCTGCTGTCGAACACGACCTGGAACGACGTCACGCAGTTGGCCGCGGCGAAGGCCATCACCGCGATCACCAAGGCCAATCCCGGCAAGGTGACCGTGACGGCGCACGGCTACGGCAACGGCGATCAGGTTTTCGTCACCGGCGTTGGCGGCATGACGCAAGTGAACGGCCTCCTCTTCACGGTCGCCGTGGTCGACGCCAACAACTTCACGATCGGCGTCGATACCACAGGCTATTCGGCCTACACCTCCGGCGGCACGGCCCAGAAGGAGCTGTTCTATTCGCCGGGCGGCGACGACACCTGGCGCTTCACCCAGTTCGGCCCGCTCGCCATCGCCGTGAACGGCGTCGATGTCCCGCAGGCCTTCGACCTTTCGGTCGGCACGCGCTGGTCGGTGCTCGCCGGCTCGCCGCCGATCGGCACCTTCGTCACCACGGTCCGCGACTTCGTGCTGATGGGCAAGATCGGCACGACGCCGCAGCGCGTGCAGTGGTCGGGCATCAACAACGCCAACCTGTGGGGTTCGATCCCGGCCAACCAGGCCGACATCCAGGATCTGCCCGACGGCGGCAACATCACCGGCCTGGTCGGCGGCGAGTACGCGCTGATCTTCCAGGAGACCAGCGTGCGGCGCATGACCTACGAAGGTCCGCCGATCATCTTCCGCATCGACAAGATCGCCAACGACATCGGCTGCAGCGTGCCGGGCAGCCTCGCCAGCCTGATCGACATGGCGTTCTTCTGCCACAAGTCGGGCTTCTACATGGTGCAGGGCGGCCAGACGATCACGCCGATCGGCCGCGGCAAGATCGACCGCACCTTCTGGGCGGAATTCGACGAGACCAACCACTTCCGCGCCTCGGCGGCGATCGATCCGGTGCGCGGGCTCTACATCTTCGCCTATCCGGCCAACGGCAACAACGGCACGCCCAACCGCTTGCTGATCTACAACTGGCTCACCGGGAAGTGGGCGCGCGCCCAGGTGACCTGCGAGCTGGTGTTCGGCGGCGTCAGCCAGCAGAGTTACACCCTCGAGCAGCTCGACGCCTTCAACGGCGGCAGCACGCTCGACACATTGCCCTACTCGCTCGATTCGTCGTTCTGGAGCGGCCCGGTCTCGCTGCTGCTGTTTGCCTTCGACACGACGCACAAGAGCGGCTCGTTTTCCGGCCCGACCCTGGCGGCGACGGTCGAGACGGCGGAATTCGCGCCGGGCAACGGCACGCGATCCGTCGTGCGCGCCTGCCGCCCGCTGATCGACGGCGGCAGTCCGCAGATCCAGGTCGGCGCGCGCGAGACGCAGCAGGGCATCGTGGCCTACGGACCCAGCGTCGGGCTGACCGCGGCCGGCCTGGCGCCGGTCTACCAGAGCGGCCGCTACTTCCGCGTCCGGGCGACGACGCTGGCCGGCGACCTGTGGTCCAACCTGCAGGGCATCGACGACCTCGACGCACGACCGGCAGGTGCGCAATGAGCCTACCGGCGCTTCCCGTCACCGCCGACACGCGCTCCATCACCGAGCGCGTGAACGTGCTGATCCGCGACTACAACACGCTGCTGCGCGTGCCGGCGGGCTGTGTCATGCCGTTCGCCGGCGCGACGCCGCCGGATGGTTGGCTGCTGTGCTACGGCCAGGCCGTTTCGCGGACCAGCTATTCCGATCTTTTCGCAGCCATCGGCACCACCTACGGCGCGGGCGACGGCTCGACCACCTTCAACCTGCCCGACCTGCGCGGGCGCGTGGCCGCCGGCAAGGACGACATGGGCGGCAGCGCCGCCGGTCGCCTGACGTCGGCCGTGTCCGGCGCCACGCTCGGCGCTTCGGGCGGGGAGCAGAGCCACACGCTGTCGACGGCGGAGATTCCCGCTCACAATCACGGCGTCAACGATCCGGGCCACGGCCACAATGCGCCGGGCGGGCGCATCGTGATCGGCGACGCCAGCATTCTCAACCAGTCTTGGTACAGCTACGCCGACGGCAGCAACATCTCGCCAGGCACCAGCGCCAACAGCTCCAACATTTCGATCCAGAACGCGGGCGGCGGCGGCACGCACAACAACACGCAGCCGACGATCGTCCTCAATCACATCATCAGCACATGACCATGATCGCCAAAGCAATCCCCTTGCGCCATCTCCGCCTGGTCTGGTCCGACCTATGGCCGCTGCTCGAGCCCGCGGTGAAGCGCTCGCCCGACCAGCCGGATGTGCTGGCGCGACTGCTTTTCAACGATGCGCAGCTCTGGGCGATCTATGACGCGGACGTGCCGGTGGCCGCGATCGTGACGCAGATACAGGTCGGCAATGAAAAGCGCTGCCTGATCTGGCTGGTCGGCGGTTCCCGGCTTCGCGAATGGGCCGGCGATTTCATCGTCAAGCTCGAGGACTGGGCGCGCTCGCTGGGATGCGTGGCGCTGCGTGGCGTCGGCCGGCCGGGCTGGGCGCGGATCGTGAAGAAGTTTGGCGGGGTGAGCGTCGACGCCGTCGATGGCCTTCCCGCCTGGGAACGGAGGATCGCATGAGCGGCGGATCGACACCCTCACAAACGCAACAGACGCAGGCGCAGACACAGTCTCAGCAGACGAATGCCAGCACGGCGCCGCCGTCCTACATCCAGCCCTATCTGCAGCAGGGCATTCAGGCGCTGGTGGGCGACTTCAACGCCAATCCGACGGCGCCGGGCTACTATCCCGGCGCGACCGTCGCGCCGCCTTCGCAGGCCACGCAGTCGGCGATCCAGACGCTCTTCCAGCGCGGCGCCAGCGGCTCGCCGGTGGTCCAGGCCGCCGACAACAGCGTCATGAGCACGCTCAACGGCGATTACCTCGACCTCGGCAGCAACCCCTACTTCGCGAGCGCCGTGGCCGCCGCCGAGCAGCCGCAGACCAAGCAGTTCATGACCCAGGTGCTGCCCAGCGTCACCGCGCAATTCGAGGGCGCGGGGCGCTACGGCTCCGGCCAGCAGCAGGCCTACACGGGGCTGGCGCTCGACTCGCTCAACCAGGCGCAGGCCAACGCCGCGGCCGGGATGGCGAACACGGCCTATCAGAACGAGCGCGCGAACCAGCTCAATGCCGCGAACCTTGCGCCGACGCTCGCGAACCAGGACTTCACCAACATCGCGGCCATGCTGCAGGCCGGCCAGGCGATCGACGCCAACACGCAGGCCAACATCGATTCGAACGTCGCCCGCTACAACTACGAAACGACGGCCCAGCCGAACTACGTCAGCAACTACCTGCAGCGCCTGCTCGCCGGCTATCCCGGCGGCGAAAGCAGCGGCAACAGCAGCGGCAGCAGCAGCGCCAG
>DATHNU010000909.1:0-3617 GCA_035485695.1 Reyranella sp.
AGCGCCTGCGGCAGCACGATCATGCGCTGGATGCGCCAGTAGCCCAGGCCCAGCGCCTGCGCCGCCTCGGCCTGGCTGTCGGGCAGCGCCTGCAGGCCGCCGCGCACGGCCTCGGCCATGTAGGCCGCGATCACGAAGGCGAGGACGATGATGGCGCGCGCCAGGCGATCGACGTCGAAGCCGGTCGGCATGATCAGCGGCAGCAGCAGCGAGGCCAGGAAGATCACGGTGATGATCGGCACGCCGCGCCAGAACTCGATGAACACCACCGAGCCGAAGCGGATCAGCGGCAGGCGCGAGCGGCGGCCCAGCGCCAGCAGGATGCCGAGCGGCACGGCGATCAGCCCGGCATAGAAGGTGAGGACGAGGGTCAGCATCAGCCCGCCCCATTCGCGCGTCTCGACCAGCGCCAGGCCGGTGCCCCAGGCGCCATGCAGCAGCAGGATGCCGAGCGGCGGCACGAGGGCCGCGCAGGCGATGGCAGCACCTCGGCGATGCGGCAGGCCACGCCACGACAGCATGACTCCGGCCAGGACGAACAGCGCGCCGACGAGGTCGACCCGCCAGCGCTCGGCCGGCGGATACTGGCCGTACATGAACTGGCCGAAGCGGGCGCGGACGAAGACCCAGCAGGCGCCGGGACTCGTGCAGTCGTCGCGCGACGTGCCGTGCCAGGTGGCGTCGAGCAGGAGCCAGTGCACCAGGGGCACCGCGATGCGCCACACGGCATACAGGCAGAGCAGCGTGATGGCGGCGTCGATCGGCGTCGCGAACAGGCGCCGGCGCAGGGTTTCGAGCCACGGCGTCCGGGTCATCGCGTCACCAGGCGATGGCGCGCATTGTACCAGTTCATGAACAGCGAGACCGCGAGGCTCAAGGCGAGGTAGATGCCGAGCGTGATGGCGATGATCTCGATCGACTGGCCGGTCGAGACCAGGGCCGATCCCATGAACACCGCCACGATCTCGGGGTAGGCGATGGCGGCGCCCAGCGAGGAATTCTTGATCAGGTTGAGATACTGGCTGGTGATGGGCGGGATGATCACCGGCATGGCCTGCGGGATCACGACCAGCCGCAGGACGCGGCCCGGCGTGAGGCCGAGCGCCCGCGCGGCATCGATCTGGCCCTGGCGGACGGACAGGACGCCGCCGCGCACCACTTCGGCGATGAAGCCCGCGGTGTAGGTCGAGAGCGCCATGAACAGCGCCACGAACTCCGGCACCAGGGTGAAGCCGCCGCGATAGTTGAAGCCGCGCAGCACCGGCACGTCCCAGGCCGTGAGCGTGCCGGCAGCGACGAAGGCCAGCAGGGGCAGCGCACCGCACAGCCCGAAGCCCACCAGCCAGGTCGGGAAGTCGCGGCCGGTGCGCGCCTGCCGCGCCCGCGCCCAGCGCGCGAGGCCCAGCTGCAGGACGATCAGGAGCAGGGTCGCCAGCAGGGCGAGCCGGAAGCCCGTCACGTCGTCGGGCGTCGGGATATAGAGGCCGCGGCGGTTGAGGAAGGCCAGGTCGAGGAAGCTCAGGCTGTCGCGCGGCGTCGGCAGGGCGGCGAGCACGCCGAAATACCAGAACAGCACGAAGAACAGCAGCGGGATGTTGCGCACGAACTCGATGTAGAAGCCGGCCAGGCTCGAGAGCAGCCAGTTGCGCGACAGCCGCAGCAGCCCCACGGTGAAGCCGATCAGCGTCGCCACCGCGATCGAGGCGACCGAGACCAGCAGGGTGTTGACGATGCCGGTCCACAGCAGGGCGAGGATGGTGTCGGAGGGCTTGTAGCCCGTGAGGTTGAACGGCACCTCGATGCCCGAATCGCGCCACAGGAAGCGGAAGCCCGACGCGATGCCAGCCTTCACCATGTTGTCCGAGGCGTTCTGCACGAAGAACCAGACGACCGCGACCATCGCGGCGGTCGCGAGCCCCTGCCACAGCACGTCCCGCACCTTGCGGTCGCGCAGGAACTTCATGCGCTTCCTTCCACGGCCAACAACCACCTCATGCTGAGGAGGCCGCGCAGCGGCCGTCTCGAAGCATCGGCCGCAGGCAAGGTGCGCGTTGCCCACCCTTCGAGACGCGGCCCTACAGGCCGCTCCTCAGGGTGAGGCGAGCTCACCTTGCGGTCGCGCAGGAACTTCATGATCTTCTCTCCCCCGCCACGGCCGGACTATCGCACAGGCCAATTTCCGTCGTCTCGACCGGAGCACGCCGTGGACACGACGCAAGCAGCCCGATGCGCCAGCCCTGCGACCAATCGGGGGAATTTCCGCATTTCCCGCAATTTCCGCTACCCGTCTTAGAGTCGGGAATTGGCGCGGACCCCGATAGTGGGACAGGAAAATGTGGAGGATTTCCCGGGCAGAGTTTCTGCAGGGGGTCTCCGACCTTTCCGCCCTTTCCGCACCTCGTCGATTTTCTCACCCGGACGGGCACTCCAGGCACACTGTGTGGCCGCGAATGAATGATGTTGCTCCTTTCCCGCATGAAGGAGCTATAGGGCGGACTTAAATGAAAGTCAAGTATATTTAGTAATGTTTAAGTACAGGATGACCGGCTCCAGGTCAGCTTGAGCTACCGCATTTTTCCGTCATCCCGACCGGAGCCGAGCGCAGCGAGGCGCAGTGGAGAGACCTTTTCTTTTGCCTCGGCGATAAGAAAAGGTCCCTCGACTGCGCCGCCCTTCGGGCGGCTTCGCTCGGGATGACGGAAAAACGCGGTAGCCCTGCCCGGCGACGGGCGGCGAGGGTGCGCGGTCTTGGACGCCCCCTCACCTGGCCTCTCCCTCTGGCCGGGGGAGAGGAACATGAGAAGGAGAAGAACGTCCCCTCACTGGAACGGCGGGGTGTAGAGCAGGCCGCCCTTGGTCCACAGCTCGTTGCGGCCGCGCGGCAGCTTGAGCGGTGAGGCCATGCCCACGGTGCGCTCGTAGCTCTCGCCGTAGTTGCCGACCTGCTTGACGATGGTGTAGGCCCAGTCGTTGGAGATCCCCATCATCTCGCCGAACTTGCCCTCGACGCCCAGTAGCCGGCGCACCTCGGCGCTGGTCGACTTGGCCTTCATCTCGTCGACGTTCTTGGAGGTGACGCCCAGCGCTTCCGCCGCGATCTGCGCGTTCAGCACCCAGCGTACGATCAGCTGCCAGCGCTCGTCGCCCCAGCGCGTCACCGGGCCCTGCGGGTCGTTGGAGATGATCTCGGTCAGGATCTGGTGCTCGGCGGGATCCTTGAACTTGATACGCTGGCCGGCCAGCGCGCCGATGCCCGCGGTGTAGGCGTCGCAGCGGCCCTGGTCGTAGGCCGAGATGGCGTCGTCGTTCTTCTGGAAGTTGATGATGGTGACCTTGAGGTTGCGCTCGCGGAACCAGTCGGCCGCGGTCTTCTCCTCGGTCGAGCCGGCGGCGACGCAGATCGTGGCATCGGCCAGGTCCTTGACCGCCGCCACCTTGGCCTTGGTGCGCACCACGAAGGTCTGGCCCTCGTAGAAATTGATGCCCTGGAAATCGACGCCCAGGGTGGCGTTGCGCGAGAAGGTGATGGTGGTGTTGCGCGACAGCACGTCGACCTGGCCCGACTGCAGCACCGGCCAGCGCTGCTGCACCGAGGTCGGGGTGAACTTCACCTTGGT
>DATHNU010000910.1:0-7464 GCA_035485695.1 Reyranella sp.
ATGATGGGGCCTTCGTTCGACGCCTCGACGGCGCTCGAGATGCTGGGCTTCATGGGCCCCGAGGTGAAGGAGGGCCTCGCTTCCCACCTGGAGAAGCGCAAGCCCAAGTTCGACCCCTACTCGCCCCTCTGAAGGAGCGCATCATGCGTGGACTGGACGGCAAGAACGTCATCGTCACCGGCGGCGGCGGCGCGATCGGCGGCGCCATCTGCCGGCGCTTCGCGGGCTATGGAGCAAGCGTGGGCGTGTTCGACAAGAATCTCGACGGCGCCAACAAGGTCACCGATGAAATCAGGAAGGAAGGCGGCAAAGCCTTCGCGTCGGGCGTCGACATCGCCGACTATGACGCTGTCGGAAAGGCGATCGCCCAGTTCGAGAAGGACGCCGGGCCGACCGACGTGCTGGTGAACAACGCAGGCTGGGACCGCTTCGCCAACTTCGTCGACACCACCCCCGAACTGTGGGACCAGCTCATCGCCATCAACCTGCGCGGGCCGCTCAACATGAGCCACTTCGTGCTGAAGGGCATGGTGGCGCGCAACCAGGGCCGCATCGTCAACATCGCCTCGGACGCAGGCCGGGTCGGCTCGTCCCAGGAAGCGGTCTACTCGGCCTGCAAGGGCGGCATCATCGCCTTTACCAAGACCGTGGCGCGCGAGGTGGCGCGCAAGGGCATCACGCTCAATGCCGTCTGCCCCGGTCCCACCGACACGCCATTGCTGGCGGCTGTCGCCGGCGCCGACGAGCGCGGCCAGAAGGTGCGCGCGGCCTTGGTGAGCGCCATTCCGATGAAGCGCGTCGGCCAGCCCGAGGATATCCCGGGCGCGGTCTGTTTCCTGGCCAGCGATGACGCGTCATTCATCACCGGCCAGACGATCAGCGTGTCGGGCGGCTTGACCATGCACGGCTAAGCGGCGGAGACTCGGCGTCATGCCCGAGGTGCAGTGGCTGGTCACGGCCTTCCCGAATTTCGTGCGCTACGTTGTCGTGGGCTTCGCGCTCGCCGCACTCTTTCTCTGGATCTACGTCCTGATCACGCCGTGGCGCGAGTTCGCCCTCATCCGTGCCGGCAATTCCTCGGCCGCAATGGCGCTGGTCGGCGCCCTGCTGGGCTTCAGCCTGCCGCTCGCCAACACCATCGCGCATTCCGTAAGCCTGACCGACGTCGTGCTGTGGGCGCTGGTGGCGCTCGTCGTGCAGGTGATCGTGCATGTCGTCATGCGTCTGATATTGCCTGGCCTCAAGCAGGCGATCGAAGCCGACCAGGCGGCGGCCGGCATCGCCGCCGGCGGCTTCGCGGTGTGCTTCGGCCTGATCAACGCCGCCTGCCTCACGACGTGACTCGTGTCCCTGCCCTCGCCCGACCCAGCCCACGACCCGCGCCACGGGCCGCGCCATGGGCCGCGCATGTCACGCGGCATCAAGCTCGTGCTGATGGGCGTCGCCGGCGCGGCGCTGCTCTACTCGTGCACGCCCGGCATCGGCGCGGGCCTGGGGGCGCTGCCCTATCTGTGGTTCCTCAGCAATCCCTTCTATCGTGGGCCGGCGGTCTCCTCGCCCGCCGCCACGCCAAGCCCGTCGGCGACCACCCCGGACGCCAGCAAAGGCACGTCCGCCCAGAGCCAGCGCGGCGGCTTCGGCGGAACGGGTTCGCAGGGCGGCTCGTCGGGCACGAGCTGAACCATGCGCCGTGAAGCATCGACGCCGCGGCCGGGCTGGCAGCAGAAGCTCGAACGACTGGGCTTCGACTACTACATGCTCGAGGGCAAGGCGTACTGGACCGAACAGGCCTGCTACGTCTTCACCTCCGACGAGATCGACACGCTGGAGGCCGCGACCGAGGAGCTGCACGGCCTCTGCCTCAAGGCGGTCGAGTACGTGGTCGCCAACAAGCTCTGGGAGCGCATGCTCATCCCGCCTGCGTGGGGCGATTATATCGAGCAGGTCTGGCGGCGCGCCGATCCGACGATATGCGGCCGCTTCGACCTCGCCTATGACGGCAAGGGACCGCCCAAGCTGCTGGAATACAATGCCGACACGCCGACCGCCCTCTACGAGGCGGCCGTCGTGCAATGGTACTGGCTGAAGGACACCAGGCCCGACGCCGACCAGTTCAACTCCATCCACGAGAAGCTGATCGAGGCGTGGCGCGGCGTCCTGGCCAAGCTGCCGCCGGAGGCCCTGGTGCATTTCGCGCGCTTCGAGGACCATCCCGAGGATCTCGCCACGTCGGAATATCTGCGCGATACCGCGTTGCAGGCAGGCCTCGCCGGCAAGCCGATCGCCGTGCCGCAGGTCGGCTGGAACGGACGGCGCTTCACCGACACCGACGAGATGCCGATCCAGGTGATGAGCAAGCTCTATCCCTGGGAGTGGATGGTGCGCGAGGAATTCGGCACCCATGTGCTCACCGACACGACGGCCTTCATCGAGCCGGCATGGAAGATGATCCTGTCGAACAAGATGCTGCTGCCGCTCCTGTGGGAGGGCTTTCCGGGCCACGCCAACCTGCTGCCGGCCTTCGACAGCGAGCATCCCGACCTCGGCAACGCGTTCGTGAAGAAGCCGATATTCGGCCGCGAGGGCCACAACGTCACGATCGTCGGACCGGGCCTGTTCGACACCGCGGCCGGCGACTATGGCAGCGAGGGCTATGTCTGGCAGGCCTACCAGCCGCTGCCTGTCTTCGACGGCAACCACGCGGTGGTGGGCTCGTGGGTGATCGCGGGGCAGCCGGCCGGCATCGGCATGCGAGAGGACGAGCGGCGCATCACTCACAACAACAGCCGATTCGTGCCACACTATTTCGAATCGGGAGGCAGCCCATGAGCGAAGTCTGGATCCAGCCGACCGGCGGCGCCCTGGCCGCCGACGTGCACGGCGTCGACCTGTCGAAGCCCTTGAGCGACGCCGCCTTCGGCCGCATCGCCCAAGCGTGGGCCGAGCATCTGGTGCTGCGTTTCTCCGGCCAGAAGCTCGACGATCCCACGCTGATGAAGTTCAGCGCCCGCTTCGGCGAGCTCGACCGCGTGCCTGTCGCCGCCGCGAACTTCGACCGCACCGATTCCGGCCTGGTCAAGGACGCCCAGGAATGGGTGGCGGTGATCTCGAGCGTCGTGAAGGACGGCAAGCCGGTCGGCGGGCTGGGCAGCTACGAGCTCGTCTGGCACACCGACATGTCCTACAACCCGCTGCCGCCGCGCGCGAGCCTGCTCTATGCGCTGGAAGTGCCGGCCGATGGCGGCAACACCGGCTTCCTGAACATGTATGCCGCCTACGAGACGCTGCCCGACGGGCTGAAGCACGCCATCGAGGGCAAGACCTGCATCCACGATTCCAGCCGCAACTCGGCCGGCGAGCTGCGCAAGGGCTTCCAGCGCACCCTCGATCCGCGCCGCACGCCGGGCGCCGTGCATCCCCTCGTCCGCCTGCATCCCGTGACGGGGCGCAAGGCGCTGTTCCTCGGGCGCCGGCCCGGCGCCTACATCCACGGCCTCTCGGTCGAGGAGAGCGAGAAGCTTCTGGACGCGGTGTGGGCGCACGCCACGCAGGAGCGCTTCGCCTGGTACCAGAAGTGGCGCGCCGGCGATCTCGTGATGTGGGACAACCGCTGCGTCATGCATCGCCGCGACGCCTTCGACGAGAGCCTGCGCCGCCTGATGCACCGCACGCAGATCGTCGGCGAGCCGGTGCTAGCGGGTTAGCGCGGTGGGGGCGCGCCACTCCAGTGGCGCGTCTTCATTGGAGCGCGGACCTCCAGGTCCGCATCAAGCATGAGCGGACCTGGAGGTCCGCGCTCCAGAAGACCATGACGCGCCACTGGAGTGGCGCGCCCCCAGCCTATCCCGCCGTCACCGATAGCCGGACGCCTGCAGCTCGAACAGCTCGGCATAGAGGCCGGGCTTTGCCACCAGCTCATCGTGGGTGCCGGCGGCTTCGACCTTGCCGTCGAGCAGCACGAAGATGCGGTCGGCCATGCGCACGCTCGAAAAGCGGTGCGAGATCAGCACGGCGGTCTTGCCCCGGCTCAATTCCTTGAAGCGCTGGAACACCTCGAATTCGGAACGGGCGTCGAGCGCCGCCGTCGGCTCGTCGAGAATCAGCACCTCGGCCTCGCGCATATAGGCGCGGGCGATGGCGATCTTCTGCCACTCGCCGCCGCTGAGCTCGATGCCGTTCTTGAACTTCTTGCCGATGCGTTGCGCGTATCCCTCGGGCAGCCGTCCGATGACCTCGTCGGCATGACTGTGGCTCGCCGCCCGCTCGACGCGCTGGCGATCGTCGCGGGCCGAGATGCGTCCGACGGCGATATTGTCGCCCGCCGTGAAGTTGTAACGCACGAAATCCTGGAAGATGACGCCGATGCTGCTGCGCAGGTCCTCGACGTCGTATTCGCGGAGGTCATGGCCGTCGAGCAGGATACGGCCCTCGTCCGGGTCGTACAGGCGGGTCAGCAGCTTCACCAGCGTGGTCTTGCCGGCGCCGTTCTCGCCGACGAGTGCCACGACCTCCCCCGCTCCGAGCGTGAAGCTGAGATGGCGCACCGCCCAGTGCGCGGCGCCGGGATAGAGGAAGCCGACATCCTCGAAGACGAAACCCTCGCGCAGCGGCCGGGGCACGGGCCGCGGGTTCTTGGGCGACAGGATCCTGGGCTTCATCTCGAAAAAGGAGAAGAGATCGTTGAGGTAGAGCGCCTGGCCCGCGGTCGCCGAAAAGCTGGTCAGCAGCCCTTCCAGAAGGGCCCGCAGGCGGCGGAACGAGGCGGCGAGAAAGGACAGATCGCCGATCGTGAAATCGCCCTCGAGCGTACGCCACACGATATAGGCGTAGGCCAGGTAGTAGCCCGTAGTGCCGACGCCGGTGAACACGCCACCCCAGGCCGCGCGCCGCACGGCGATCGCGCGATTGGCGATGTAGAACGCATCGGCCAGCCTTCTGTAGTGATCGATCAGAAAGCGGTTGAGGGCGAAGATCTTCACTTCCTTTGCGGTCTCGATGCTGGCCGCCGTCTGGCGCACATAGTCGAGCTCGCGACGCTCCGGCGTGCGGCTGAAGTCGAGCGTGTAGGTCTGCGCGTTGAAATGCGCCTCGCCGATGAACACCGGGACCAGCGCCACCAGCAGCAGGACGATCAGCCAGGGCGCAAAGGCCATCAGGCCGACGGCGAAGCTCAGCACCGTCACCATGTCCTGCAACTGGCCGAACATCTGCGTCATCAGCGTCACGCGTCCGGTGGTCTGCCGTCGCGCCCGTTCGAGCTGGTCCTGGAACTCCGCGTCCTCGAAGTCCTCGAGGTCGAGCGTCCGCGCATGTTCCATCAGGTTGACGCTCGACTCGTTGGTCAGGCGGTCCGACAGCAGGCTGTCGACCAGCATCACGACCCTGCCGATCATGTCGGCCACGATGGCCAGCCCGAACTCGATCGTGATCAGCATGGTCATCCGATCGAACCGGCCGCTGGCGAGCCATTCCGACAGCGTCGTCGGATGGTCCGGCATTTGCGCCAGCCTGACGACGTCGTCGATGATCAGCTTGCCGACATAGAGCGTGGCGACCGGCAGGAGCGCGCGCGTCAGGCGCAGCATCAGCGAGAAGAAGGTCAGCGACGGGCTGGTCTTCCACACCATGACCATGAACGGTCGCAGGGTGCGGAGTGCCACGAACCGCGCCTTGAACGAATCGGCGCCAGGCGAAGCCGACCCCGAAGCGCGGCGGCGAGCTTTGGAATCTTGCTGCGGCATCGGGAAAATCCTCGACCGGTCAAGGCCAGCTTGCGGGCAAGCTCCAGCATACCGGCAACGCCGTGCCGCGCTAATACCGGAAGTTGTATCGTTTGAAGGGGGGTTCCGGGCGGCGGAACCCTCGTCATCGGTAGCCGGCGGCCTGCAGCTCGAAGAGTTCGGCGTAGAGACCCGGTTTGGCCAAAAGCTCCTCGTGGGTGCCGGCGGCCTCGACCTTGCCGTCGGCCAGCACGAAGATGCGGTCGGCCATGCGCACGCTCGAGAAGCGATGGGAGATCAGCACGGCCGTCTTGCCCTTGCTCAGCTCCTTGAAGCGCTGGAACACCTCGAACTCGGCGCGGGCATCGAGCGCCGCCGTCGGCTCGTCGAGGATCAGCACCTCGGCTTCGCGCATGTAGGCGCGCGCGATCGCCACCTTCTGCCATTCGCCACCGCTGAGCTCGACGCCGTTCTTGAAACGCTTGCCGATGCGCTGGCCGTAGCCTGCCGGCAGCCCGGCGATGACCTCGTCGGCCTGGCTGCTGCGCGCCGCCCGGGCGATGCGCGCCTGGTCGCCGCGCGCCGAGATGCGGCCGACCGCGATATTGTCGCCGGCGGTGAAGTTGTAGCGCACGAAATCCTGGAAGATGACGCCCATGCTGCCGCGCAGCTGGTCGAGGTCGTAGTCGCGCAGGTCGCGGCGGTCGAGCAGGATACGGCCCTCGTCCGGGTCGTAGAGCCGAGTCAAGAGTTTCACCAGCGTCGTCTTGCCGGCGCCGTTCTCGCCCACCAGCGCCACTACCTCGCCGGCCTTGAGCGTGAAGTCGAGATGCCGTACCGCCCAGCGCTCGGCCCCAGGGTAGCGGAAACCGACATCCTCGAAGACGAACCCTTCGCGGATCGGCTTGGGAAACGGCAGCGGATGCTCCGGCGACAGGATTTCAGGCCGCATCTCGAAGAAGGAGAACAGATCGTTGAGGTAGAGCGCCTGGCCGGCCGTCGACGAGAAGCCCAGCAGCAGCCCTTCCAGCAGGCTGCGCAGGCGCAGGAACGATCCCGCGAGGAAGGTGAGATCGCCGATCGAGAAGGCGCCGACCAGGGTGCGCCACACGATGTAGGCGTAGGCGATGTAATAGCCCAGGGTGCCGATTGTCGTGAACAGGCCGCCCCACGTGGCGCGGCGCAGCGCCAGCGCGCGGTTGGCCGTGTAGAAGGCGTCGGCCAGGCTGGTGTAGTGCTCGATGAGGAAGCGGTTGAGGCCGAAGATCTTCACTTCCTTGGCGGTCTCGACGCTGGCGGCGGTCTGGCGCACGTAATCGAGCTCGCGGCGTTCGGGCGTGCGGCCGAAGTCGAGCCGGTAGCTCTGCGCATTGAAGTGCGCCTCGCCCAGGAACACCGGCACGAGCGCCACCAGCAGCAGGACGATCAGCCAGGGCGCGAAGACCAGCAGACCGGCGGCGAAGCTCGCGACGGTCACGATATCCTGGGCCTGCCCCAGCAGCTGCGACATCAGGGTGAGGCGGCCGCTGGTCTGGCGGCGCGCCCGCTCGAGCTGGTCCTGGAACTCGGCATCCTCGAAATCCTCGAGATCGAGGGTGGCGGTGTGTTCCATCAGGCTGATGCTCGAGGCGTTGGTCACGCGCTCCGACAAGAGGCTGTCGACGAACTCGACGACGCGGCCCAGGATGTCGGACAGGATGGCCAGCGCGAGCTCGGCCAGGATCAGCACGCCCAGCCAGTTGAG
>DATHNU010000911.1:0-3880 GCA_035485695.1 Reyranella sp.
AGGAGACCGTGACCGCGGCGATCGGCGCGCAGGTGGCCGTGCTGGTGTTCATCGTCATCATCATCGGCGGGCTGGGCTCGGTCGGCGGCTGCTTCATCGGCGCGCTGCTGGTGGGCCTGAGCGCCAATTACATCGGCTTCCTGGCGCCTAAGCTTGCGTTGGGCTCCAACATCCTGTTGATGGCGCTCATCCTGCTGTGGCGGCCGCAGGGCCTCTATCCCGTGGCCAAGAGGTAGCGATGCTGCGCGCGCTCCTCTCCGACGACCTGCCGCGCAGCCGTTTGCTGGCCCTCGTGCTGGTGGCGATCGTGCTGGGCCTTGCGATCGCGCCGTTCCTGTTCCCCGGCGCCAAGTCGCTGAACGTCGCCGCCAAGATCTGCGTCTTCATCGTGCTGGCAGCGAGCTTCGACCTGTTGCTGGGCTACACCGGCATCGTGTCCTTCGCCCACACTATGTTCTTCGGCATCGGCGCCTATGGCGTGGCCATCGCGCTCACCCGGCTGGGCGCCGACTGGATCGCGGTGGCGACGGGCGTCGCCGTCGGACTTTCAGTCGCCATCTTGCTGGCGGCGGTGATCGGTCTGTTCAGCCTGCGCGTGCGCACGATCTTCTTCGCCATGATCACGCTCGCGGTGGCCAGCGCCTTCGCCATCCTGGCCTCGCAGCTCTCCGACCTGACGGGCGGCGAGGACGGGCTGAACTATCGGCTGCCGGCGGTACTGCGCCCATCGTTCTCCCTGGGCGATGCAGGCCTGTTCGGCGTGCGCCTGAATGGCCGCCTTCTCGACTACTATCTGGTCTACTTCGTCTCGGTCGCGCTGGTGCTGGCGCTGCTGCGGGTGGTGAACTCGCCGTTCGGCAGCGTGCTGATGGCGATCCGCGAGAATCCCTTCCGTGCCGAGGCGATCGGCTACCGCACCGTCGTCTACCGCACGGTCGCAAGCTGCATCGCCGCGGCGGTGGCGGCGCTGGCCGGGGCGCTGCTGGCGCTGTGGTCGAGCCAGACCAATCCCGACACCACGCTCTCCTTCGACATCATGGTCGACATCCTGCTGATGGTGGTGATCGGCGGCATGGGCACGATGTACGGGGCGGTGATCGGCGCCGTGCTGCTGGTCTTCGCTCAGAACTATCTGCAGGACCTTTTGGCGGTCGCCAACAAGGCGCTGGCCGGCCTGCCGCTGCTCGCCAACTTCTTCCACCCCGACCGCTGGCTCTTGTGGCTGGGCGTGGCCTTCATCCTCTGCGTCTATTTCTTCCCGACCGGCATCGTCGGCAGCCTACGCAACAAAAAATAACCTCATCCTGAGGAGGCCGCGAAGCGGCTGTTTCGATCGCGCGGGGTAATCCCCCGCGCTGTGATGGGCAACAGCACGACTGGTTTCCACCCTTCGAGACGCGGTCCTGCGGACCGCTCCTCAGGGTGAGGTGCTTTAGATCGTCACCTGCTGAATGCCGCCGCGCGGCGCGTTGGCCTCGATGCTGCGCCACAGGATCTCGTGGCCAGCCGGCAGCGGCCGGTTGTTGGGCATGGTGAGCCAGATGCGCAGCAGCAGGCGGCTCATGCCGGCGCCGTGATCGTCCTCGAACGGCGTGCGGCCGTGGTAGGTGACGTGGCTGTTGATGAGCTGAAGGTCGCCCGGCTCCAGGGTCATCTCGAAGCAGAGCTCCTCGGCCGTCGCCATCAGGAGCTCGATCGCTTCCTTCTGCGCGGTCGTGAGCTTGGGCACGCCGTCCGCCAGCTGGCCGGCCTCGATGAAGGTGAGCGAATAGTGCGAGGTGAACTTGCCGTCGCGCAGGCCGAAGATCGGCAATGGATAGGCGGTCTCCTTGGTGGTGCCTTCCTCGCCGAAGCGGCTGCGCCAGAAGTCCTTGAACAGCTCGTCGAGCAGGTCGGGCCGCTTCGCCAGGATCGCGTTGTGGATGGCGGGCGTCGAGGCGAGCTTGCTGATGCCGCCGGCGCGCGCCTGGCGCACGCAGAGCAGGCCGACCACGTCGGTGCGGTCGGTGTGGAAGCGCAGGCTGCCGTTGGTCAAGGTGCGGGCATAGGAGGACAGGAAGGTGGCGCCCGTCCGGTCCTTGGTCTCGCCGTAGGTGCGGCCGGCATGGGCGCCCTCGTCGCGGATGGCGCGCATCAGCTCGCCGCTCCTGTTCTGGAACACCGGCGTGCCGAGATGAGTGCCCAATCCGAAATAGACCCGGCGCAGGTCGTCCTCGTCGTAGCGATCCACCGGAAAGCCGCGCAGCTTCATGATGCCGACGCCGTTCTCCAGCTCGCCGGCGATATCGGCCAAAAGCCCGTCGAGCCCGCCAAGCGGAAAGTCTTGGCGCGTGATCTGCGACCAGTCGAGGCCCTTCTTCTTGACGGCGGCGAGGGCGGCGTCGAGATCGTCGATCGCCGATTTCGGCAGGTCGCGGATCCAGCGCTTGGAATTCTTGATGTCCTCGCCGCGCCAGACGACGGGACCGGAGAGAGGGATGCGGTTGGTCATGACGGATTCATGTCGCGCGGGCGCCGCGAGCGCAAGGGGGTGTCGCTCAGGCCCGCAGCAATTTCACGAGATTGCGGTGCTGGCGGCATCCGGCGATTCCGGGGCGGGTGACCAGGATCGCCGGCATCGGACCTGAGTCGCCGCCTGTCATGACAATGCGGTCGATATGCAGCCCGGCGCAGGATTCGTCCGAGGTGCGCAGCAGGGCGTCGAGCCCGCCCTCGGCGAGCAGGGCCGGATCGTCCTTCACGCGCGAGCCGACAATCTCCGTCGACTCCTTGCGGGAAACGAGACGGCTCAGCACCGGGCAGTCAGCCTTGTCGACGGCAGGCGCGATGCCGAGCCGAAGCTTTCGCTTGCGAAGCCCGGGCGCCGTCGCCTCGGTGGCCTTGGCGATCACCTCGAACGCGGTGCGGATCGACGGCAGATAGTCCCGGCCCTCGGCCGTAAGCGCGATAGCCCGCGCCGAGCGGCGAAAAAGCTTTATGCCAAGCGCGGTCTCGAGCGCCTTCACATGCTGGCTGACGGCGCCGGCGGTGACGCAGAGCTCGTCGGCCGCGTACTTGAAACTCATGTGGCGCGCGGCGGCTTCGAAGGCGCGCAGACCGTTCAGGGGCGGAAGTCGATAAGTCACGATCGTTCTCTCTCGCTCTCTTTCCGCAAGATAAGGCCGGGAGGGGTGGCAGATGAATCAGTTATTCTAAGGCTCAAGGCGCAGATTAGCTGATTTGTCCCTCACCGCGTGGCGAGCGACTGTCGCCGCCCACGATACAACCGCTGGAGAGCTCCATGGGCGACGAAATTGCCATCGGCCATCTGCAGAAGCGCAAGATCGAGGCGGGTGTGCTCATTCCCTTCATCGCGGCGTGCCGGGAAAAGTTCGGCGATGCGCCGACCCGGGAGGCGGTCGCCGCAACGATCCGCGGGCTGGCGGCCGAGGAGGGGGCGAAATGGGCCGGCCGCTTCGGCTCCGACGTCGCGGGCCTGCGCGAGCTCGCCGAGACGGTGTGGGGCGGCGGCGGCGGTCTGGATATCCAGGTCCTCGACCAGACGGACGATCGCCTGGCCTTCAACGTGACCCGCTGCAGATACGCGGAATTCTTCAAGCAGCTCGGCCTGGAGGATCTCGGTTCCCTCATCCATTGCAGCCGGGATCACGCCATGGTCGCGGGGTTCAACGATGACCTCGAGCTCACGCGCAGCCAGACCATCATGCAGGGCGGCAGCTGCTGCGACTTTCGCTTCCGGAGGAAGACCCCATGACCGGTGTGCTCGACGACTACATGGTGGATCCCGGAATATCCCTCCTGGACAAGACGCGGATCCAGGCTCAGGTCCTGGTGCCGGTGCTGCGCGCCTTGCGGGCCGAGCTGGGCAACGACAAGGCCG
>DATHNU010000912.1:0-2155 GCA_035485695.1 Reyranella sp.
GCGATTATCGCGCAATTGCAGTAGCGTACTTCGCCGAGGGAGGACCGCATGTCGAAGCTCGGGGGACTGTTTCTGCTGGCGTTTGTATCGCTTGTCGCCGCGGCGTGCACCGCACCGGGTGGTAGCGGACAGGGTGGAGGATTTGCCGGATCGGGAATGCAGGCCGCCGCCCTGCCGCCCGGCATGACCGCCGCCCAAGGAGCCGCCTATTGCTCCAAGCTGTCGCAGACCTATGCCGAATATGTCGGCACGATCGGCGGAAATCTGGGGGGCGTGACCACCGGCGGCGAAGCCGCTGACCTCGATGCGAGGGTCGCGATCGCCCAGTGCCAGGATGGCAACTACGCGTCCGGTATCCCGGTGCTGCAAGAGAAGCTGCGCGACGCTCGGGTCACGGTGCCGCCACCGCCCACGGCGGGCTGATCCTCCACTCAAATTCCTCTCCCCCTATCGGGGGAGAGGAGCCTGATTCGGTATTGTGTCGCAGCGTAGCCTTCGCCGGACGAGGGGTTAGAAGCCCAGCGGATCGGTGACGCGGGTCCAGTGGCCACCCTTCACTTCGGCGAGGAACGAGGAATTCGCGCCCTGCCGGATGGTGGGGCCGAAATTGACCTCGGGACCGTTGAAGATGTCGTGGTAGCCCTTGATGGCTTCCATGCCCTTGATGAAGCTGTCGAGCGTCAGGTCCTTGCCGGCATTCTTCAGGCCCTGAACGGTGAGGTCGGCGGCGACGTAGCCGTAGACCGCGCCGATGTTGGGATCGATGTTGAACTTCTTCTTGTAGTTTTCGACGAAGGTCTTGACCGACGCCACCTTGCTGTCGACATAGGGCATCTCGGTGAGGCCCATGCCGTAGAAGCCTTCCATGCCGGGCGCCGCGCCGACGACCAGGTCATAGACCGCCGCGGACCCCAGGAAATCGACGTCTGTCCAGCCCGCCTTGCGCGCCGTCGTGTAGGGGATGATCGAATCCTTTACGATGGTGCCCATGGCGATCAGGTCGCAGCCCGCCTCGCGCAGCTTGGTGATCGAGGCGGTGAAGTCCTGGTCGGTCGGCTTGTGCGCCGCGGTTTCCACCAGCTTGACGCCGAGCTTCTTGGTTTGCAGCTCGGCGCCCACCAGGATCTCCTTGCCGAAGTCGGTGTCCTGGTACATCACGCAGACCGCCTTCTTGCCCTTCGTCTTGACGAAGTACTCGATGCCCGAGCGGATCTGGTCGACATAGGAGGCCGCGCCGTAGAACTTCAGCCGCTCGAAGGGCTCATACATCGAGCGGGCGGCCGTCAGCGGGAACAAGTTGGGCACGCCCGCGGCGAACTGGTCCTTGAAGCAGGCATTGTTCATCGGCGTGCCGAGCGGCGCCACGAAGGCGAACACCTTGTCGCGGTTGATCAGCTTGTTGCAGGCCTGCACCGCCTTGGGCACCTGGTAGCCCTGGTCCTCGATGATCACCTTGAGCTTGCGGCCGTTGATGCCGCCTGCCTCGTTGATCTCGTCGAAGCGCATCTTCACGCCGTTCGACGATGACACGCCGTAGGTCGCCGCCACGCCCGACAGATCGGTGTGCATGCCGAACAGGACTTCCGTCGGCGTGACGCCGCGCGTCTGCGCCGACGCGCCCGCCGCCGCTACGAGCGACGCGGCGCCTGCCGCCATCGCCACTGCAAGAGCCATTGTCGGTTTGTTCATCTCTTCCTCCCTATCCCCGTGGTTGCAACTATAGCCGAGTATTCCACATCGTCGACTCAGGCTCCTCTCCCCCTAGCGGGAGAGAGGAACTTGAGAAATGTGCATTCATGCCTCCGCATACATGCCGTCGATCACCCCGATATACTTTTCATTCACGAACTTGCGCTTGAGCTTCATCGTCGGCGTGAGCTCGTCGTCCTCGGCGGTGAGCTGCTGCTCGATCAGCCGGAACTTCTTGATCGTCTCGACGCGCGCAAAGTTCTGGTTGACCCGCTCGATCTCCGACCAGATCAGGTCGTGGACCTCGCGCGCGCGGCACAGCGAAGTGAAGTCGGTGAACGGCACGTTGCTGTCCTGCGCGTGCTTGGCGACGTTGTCGTAGTCGATCATGATCAGGCACGACAGGAACTTGCGGCGATCGCCGATCACCACGGCGTCGGAGATGTAGGGCGAGAATTTGAGCTGG
>DATHNU010000913.1:0-2507 GCA_035485695.1 Reyranella sp.
TGGATGTTCGGCAATCGCGTGCCGCACATGCTGGACGACGACTATTCGCCGCTGTCGGCGGTCGAAATCTTCGTCAAGGATCTCGGCCTTGTGCTCGACACCGGCCACGAACACCGCCTGCCGTTGCCGATGGCGGCGGCCGCCCACCAGCTCTTCCTCGCCGCCGCCGGCGCCGGCTGGGGGCGGCTGGATGATGCAGCCGTCGTGAAAGTCTACGAGCAGGCGGGCGACTTCAAAGTGTCGTCGCCGAAGAAGTAGACTGCACCGATGCGTCGCCAGCGTTTCACCAAGATCGTCGCCACCCTGGGGCCCGCATCCGCCAGCACCGAGCGGCTGCGCGCCCTGTTCGAGGCCGGCGCCGATGTGTTCCGGCTCAACTTCAGCCACGGCGTGCATGACGATCACCGCCAGCGGGTCGAGCAACTGCGCGCGCTCGAGAAGCATTACAAGCATCCCGTCGCCATCCTCATGGATCTGCAGGGCCCCAAGCTCCGCCTCGGCGCCTTCGCCAAGGGGCCGATGGAACTGGCGGCAGGCCAGAAGCTGCGTTTCGACCTCGATCCCGCCCCGGGCACGGCCAAGCGCATTCCCCTGCCCCATCCCGAGATCTTCAAGGCAGCCGAGCCCGGCGGACTTCTTCTGATCGACGACGGCAAGGTGCGGCTGCGCATCGTGGCGCACGATGCCAAGACGATCGACGTCGTCGTCGAGGTGCCCGGCACGATCAGCGAGCGCAAGGGCGTGAACGTGCCCAATCTCATCCTGCCGCTGTCGCCGATGACGCCGAAGGACCGCAAGGACCTCGACTACGGCCTGTCGCTGGGCGTCGACTGGGTGGCGCTGTCCTTCGTGCAGCATGCCCACGACATCGCCGAGCTCAAGAAGCTGGTGGCGGGCCGCGCCGCCGTCATGGCCAAGCTCGAGAAGCCGCAGGCCATCGAGCATCTCGACGAAATCATCGAGCAGAGCGACGGCATCATGGTGGCGCGCGGCGATCTCGGCGTGGAGATGCCGCCCGAGGCCGTGCCGCCGCTGCAGAAGCGCATCCTTGCCGCCTGCCGCGTGGCAGGACGACCGGCCATCGTGGCGACGCAGATGCTCGAATCGATGGTCCATTCGCCGACGCCGACGCGGGCCGAGGCATCCGACGTGGCGACGGCGGTCTATGACGGCGCCGACGCCGTCATGCTGTCCGCCGAATCGGCGTCGGGCCAGTATCCGGTCGAGGCGGTCACCATCATGGACCGCATCATCAAGAGCGCGGAGGGCGATCCGCTCTACCGCCGCCTGATGGATGCGAGCCGCCATGAACCGGAGGCCACGACCGCCGACGCCATCAGCGCCGCCGCGCGGCAGTGCGCACATACGCTCTCGGCCGCGGCCATCGTCACCTACACCAACACCGGCTCGACCACCTTGCGCGCCGCGCGCGAGCGGCCCGACGTGCGCATCCTCTGCCTCACGCCCAACCTCAACACGGCGCGGCGCATGACGCTCACCTGGGGCGTCCATCCGGTGCAGACCGAGGACGCGCACAATTTCGCCGACATGGTGCAGCGCGCCGTGCGTCTTGCCCGCAAGGCCGATCTTGCCCGTGCCGGCGAGCGCCTGGTGATCACCGCCGGCGTGCCGTTCGGCACGCCGGGCGCCACGAACATTCTTCGGATCGCCTACGTCCAGGACCGCTGAGCTACCTCACGACCAGCCGCGGCTTGGTCAGGCTTGTCGCGATTCCCTGAAACTGCGAGGGCAGCGAACCAATGGTGTTCGCAGACCCGGTTATTTTGCAGCTGGAGTCCGTCGAGTAGAATTTGGTCGAGTCGGAGGCGATCGCCTGCATCGTCGTGCACGGATTGTGGGTGTCGCCCGAGGAGCAGCCGCTCGTCGGCGCGCCATAGGCGACGGCATAGACCGTGGTGCCCGCGGTCGTCGCGGCCTGCGCGGCGGCGATGGCCTGGTCGCACTGCTTCGTCGTTTTGCTCGTCTGGTTGCTCAATTGCGAAGACGACGCGTTGAAGTCGCCGTCGCTGAGGAAGATGATCACGTTCTTGGTCCCGGCGACGACCGGCAGCGCGGCCTGTGCCTTCGCGAGCACCTCCGCACCATAGCTGCCTTCGCCGCCCTTGGCCGTGACGCATCCGGTCAGAGACGTGCCGTTGCCGATCGCCTGAATGAGCGGCGATGAATTGCTGAGCGCGCCGGCGCCGTTGTTGTAGGTCGCGTCCAGGGCCGTGCCGATCTGATACTTGATGCCGGTTGCCAGGTACGGCGTCGAGTTCGGCTGGTTGGCACAGGGATGCGACGTCGGACTGTATTGCGTGGCCATGCCGGGGAAGATCATCAGACCCACCTTGTCCATCGAGGTCGGCATCATCGTGAGGATGCTCTGCATGGAATAATCGGCGCACTGGAATCGGGTCGGATGCGCTATGCCCGGAACCGTGCAGCCGCTGTCCGCGCTGTTCATTGACCCCGTGGCATCCAGCACGAACATTACGTTCAAGGGA
>DATHNU010000914.1:0-2244 GCA_035485695.1 Reyranella sp.
TCGATCGCTTCAAGAATGCCTATGCGCGCGGGCTGCATGCCGTGCTCGACCATACGCTGCTGGTCGGCCTGCTGCTGATCGGGCTGATCGTGGGCAACGTCTTCCTGTTCAGGATGCTGCCGTCGACCTTCTTCCCCGAGCAGGATACCGGCATCGTGATCGGACAGATCATCGCCGATCAGGCGATCTCCTTCCCGGCGATGTCGCAGAAGCTCGCCCAGTTGCAGGGCATCGTGCAGAAGGACCCCGCCGTCGCCTCGGTCTTCGGCTTCGCGGGCTCCGGCTCGGCCGGCCGCGCGGGCAACACCGCCACCGTCTTCATCGCGCTGAAGCCGCTCAGCGAGCGCGGCGCTTCGGCCGAGCAGATCGTCCAGCGGCTACGTCCCAAGCTCAACAGCATCTCCGGCGCGCGGCTGTTCCTGCAGGCGCAGCAGGACCTGCATATCGGCGGCCGGCAAACCGCGGCGGAATACCAGTATACGCTGAGCGGCGACGACGCCGGCGCCATCTACAGCCTGGTTCCCAAGCTGATCGCCGAGCTTGGCAAGCATCCCGATCAACTGACCGACGTCAATACGGACATGCAGCAGAACGGCCTGCAGACCTTCGTGACGATCGACCGCGCCACGGCGGCGCGCTACGGCTTCACGCCGAACCAGGTCGATGCCGTGCTCTACGACGCGTTCGGCCAGCGCACGGTTTCGACTATCTACAATCCGTACAATCAGTATTTCGTGGTGATGGAGGTGGCGCCGAAATACTGGCAGCAGCCGCAGGACCTCGACCGCATTTTCCTCAGCACGGCCGCCGGCAACGTGACCGGCACGCAGCAGACGCAGATGCCCGCCGGCACGGTAAAGGGCGTAACGCCGTTCGCCTCGGTCGCGCCCCGGGTGGCGTCGTCCAGCGCCAACGCGCTCAACGCCAATGCGCAGGCGAACCTGACAACGAATGCGATATCGAACAGCCGGGGCGGGGCGTCGAGCGGCAGCGCCGACAGCACGGCCGCCGAAACGATGGTGCCGCTGTCCGCCCTGGCCAAGGCCGTCAACAATCACACGGCGATCCAGGTCAACCACCAGAGCGGCCTGATCGCGGCGACGATCTCCTTCAACCTGCCGCCCGGCGGATCGCTCAGCTCGGCGCAGGCGGCGATCGAAACGGCGATGCGCACCCTGGGCGCTCCCGCCTCGATCCATGGCGGCTTCCAGGGTTCGGCGCAGGTCTTTGCCCAGTCGTTGTCGACGATCCCGCTGCTGATCCTCGCCGCCCTCGTCGCCGTCTACATCGTCTTGGGCATTCTCTACGAGAACACCATCCATCCGCTCACCATCCTGTCGACGCTGCCGTCGGCCGGGATCGGCGCCACCCTGGCGCTGCTGCTGTTCGGCGTGCCGTTCTCGATGATCGCGCTGATCGGCATCATCCTGCTGATCGGCATCGTGAAGAAAAACGCCATCATGATGATCGACGTCGCCATCCATCTGGAACGCAACCAGAAACGCCCGGCGAAGGAGGCCATCCACGAGGCCGCCGTGGTGCGCCTGCGGCCGATCATGATGACCACCGCTGCGGCGGTGCTGGGCGCCCTGCCGCTGGCCATCGGCATCGGCCAGGGCGCATCGCTGCGTCAGCCGCTGGGCATCACCGTGATGGGCGGGCTGCTGCTCAGCCAGGTCTTCACGCTCTTTACGACGCCGGTGATCTATCTCTCCCTCGATCGACTGCGCGGCACGCTGGGCGGACTCGCTTCCGCATGGCCGTGGCGGCGCAACCGCCAGCCGCGGTCGAACGCGTGACGATCGGATTTGCCTCCCCCGTCACACGGGGGAGGTGCCCCCGAAGGGGGCGGAGGGGGAAGGTCCCACAGCTGACCTCCGAGAATTTCAGATCTGAAACTTGCAGACGCCTCGACGGGGGCTCTCCCCCTCCGGCCCTGCGGGCCACCTCCCCCGTAAGACGGGGGAGTCATGACTTTTACGGGTTGGGCGCGCCGGGCGGCGGTGGGCTGCGCCGGCATTCGCCGGTCAGGATGCCGCCATAGCCCGCGAGCGGCGTCACAGCGAGCACGCCGTCGTTCCTGTTGTAGGTGATGGTGAATTGCGGGAAGCGCGTGCGCAGCGCCTGGAAGGTGATGCCGGTGTCGGCACCCTCGACCAGCGTGCCGCCATCGAGCAGGGACGCGACGTTGCGCAGGTCGTCGAGCACCATGAAGAAGCTCTGCGGCTTGCCGTTGCCGTCGTT
>DATHNU010000915.1:0-3633 GCA_035485695.1 Reyranella sp.
CACCGGGGAGAGCGCGCGATAAGCCGTAAACCATTGTGCAGGGAATGCCGGATGTTTCGGCTCACCTGTAGTTTCGAACTCGTGTGCTTTTTTACTGCACACGAGGCTATGGGTGCGGCTGAGCGCCCGGCATTCCCTGCGCCCTCTTTGCTTTCGAGGGCCGATGATGATGCATCACCCGGGCACATTCGCGCTGCGGGAATGTGGAGTCATGCGCAGTTTCGTAGGGTGGGCAAAGCGAAGCGTGCCACCATCGGAGCGATGCTGTCGAGAGGCGGTGGGCACGGCGCATTCGCGCCTTTGCCCACCCTACGGCACCGTGCCTACATCCGCCTCCGTGCCGTTGCAGCAGCCGACGCATCGACCACATTATCCACCTCCTCGCGCCAGCGCAGGATCTCCATCGCCAGCACGGGATGATTAAAACCCTTCAGCACGAGATCGTCGAGCGCTGCCGCGTCGACCCATTGCTCGACCACGCCGTAGACGCGCCGGCTCACCACGATCTGGTTGGCCTTGGCTTCGTCGCACAAACGGGAGGCCAAATTGGTGACGCTGCCGATGGCGGCATATTCGAGCCGTTGCTCGAAGCCGATCTGGCCGAGCGTGGCATAGCCGAGCGCGATGCCCATGCCGAACCCAAGACTATGGCCGCGGTTGCGCCATTTCTCGGTCAGCGCACCGATGGTGTCGCGCATCTCGCAGGCCATCTTCACCGCGCGCTTGACGTGGTCCTCGAACTGGATCGGAGCGTTGAACAGGATCATCACGCCGTCGCCCGCATAGCGGTCGAGCGTGCCCTCATAGCGGAAGATCAATTCGCCAAGGGCGGCGTGATATTCGCGCAGCACGTTCATCGCCTCTTCCGGTTCGGTCGCTTCCGTGAAGGCGGAGAAGCCGCGCAGGTCGCAGAACACCACGGTGACCTCGCCGCGATGGCTGTTGAGCAGCGTGTCGTGGCCGTCGGAGGAGGCGATCAGTTGCGCCACCTGCGGCGCGAGGAAGCGCTCGAGCTTGCGGATGCGCTCGATCTCGCCGAGCTGCTTTTCCACACGCTCTTCGAGCGAGCGGTTCCAGTTGCGCAATTGCTCGGTCTGTTCGGTGAGCTTGTCGGCTTGCTCGCGCACCACGGTGTTGGCGGAGGCGAGCTCGCGGCCCTTCTGGTCGACTTCGGTGAAGAGGCGCGCATTGCGCATTGCCAGCACCGATTGGTGCGCGAACGTGCGCATCAGGCCGATCAGGCTTTCGGGGAAATCGCCGGTCGCCCGCCGCAGCACCACGAGCGCGCCGAGCACGCCCTGCTGGTCGACCAGCGGGGCCACCAGCACGGCGTTGAAGCCGGCCTCGACCGCGATATTGCGCAGCAAATGATCGGCGACCGTCGCAAGATCGGCAATCGCGATCGGCTCGCCCTTGGCGGCGGCCTGGCCGAGCATGCTGCCTTCCTCGTCGATGGCGCGGTGCTGGCCCTCGACCGATTTGTCGATGCCGTCGGCCTCGACAAGGTTGAACTGCCGCTTGGCGGGGTCATAGCCGTAGATCAGCACGGCGTCGGCATGGGTGATCTCGAGCGCGCGGGCCGCGACCGTCGGCAGCACGGCGTTGAGATCGAGCGAGGACGAGACCGCGCGGCCGACTTCCTCCAGCACCTTCAATTCGCCGACCGATTGCGCAAGGTCGCGGGTGCGCTCGACCACCTTGGCCTCCAGATCGGAATAGGTCTGGCCGAGCTGGCCGGCCATGCTGTTGAACTGATCGGCCAGTTCCTCCAGCTCGTCCTTGGTGCGGACGTCGATACGCTGGCTGAAATCGCCGGCGCCGAGGCGGCGGGCGCCGGCACGCAGCGCCTCGATCGGCACCAGCATGCGGCGCGCCAGGATGGTGCCGGCCAGGATGGCGATGAGGAGCCCAAGCCCGATCAAGAGCGCGCCGCGGACCAGCTGGTCTCGGATCGGCGCCAGCGCCTGCGAGGTCGGCTGCTCGAAGAAGACGACCCAGCCAAGCTTCGGCACGGTCGCCGACGCGGTCAGCACCGAATGGCCGTCGGCGTCGGTGCCGGAGGTGAGCGGCTGGCCTTCGGGCGTCATCAGCGCGGTGACCTGGGGCAGTTTGGAAAGGTCCTTGCCGGCATCGGGGCCGCGCGAGGAGGTGGCCAGCACCTCGCCCTTCGGGTCGACTACATAGGCGAAGCTGTTCTTGCCGACCTGGGCGTCGCCCAGATAGTCGGACAGGAAACGCAGGTCGATATCGGCGACGGTGACGCCGGCATTGAAGCCGGAATGGGCCACCGAGATCGACATGAAAGGCTGGTAGGCTGAGAAGAAGGCCGGCGAGAAGCTGACGCCGCGCGCCACCGTCTCGCTGAAGCGCGGGTCCTTCGAGAAATCGGCGTTGCTGTTGACGGCGATTTCCTTGCGCGACAGCCGCAGCAATTCACGGCCCTGGCCGTTGAGCTGGGAAAGCTGGCTGACTGCGGAAATCTGGTTCAGAAGCTGGGCATAATCGGAGCGGCGCTGCTCCAGCGTCACCACGCTCGCACGCGTCACCCAGCTGATCTGCCGTTCCAGCTCGAAGATGGACTGGTCGATCCGCTTGGCGGTCGCATCCGCCTTCTCGGACATGGCGTCGATGAGGGTGGTCTTGGTCGCCCGATAGCTGATCCAGGTCTCGGTCGCGCCGTTCACGGCCAGCACGAACACTACGAGGCCCACCAGCGAGATCACGTATTTGGCGAACAATCCTTCGCGCAAAAACCAGATCTTGTTTTTGACGGCGATCATCCAGACCCTCGTGGGCGGCTTTCGACCCTGCCTCGGCGGTGCTTGTCCGTTGGCCGGCGCAATCCGGCAACGTCAGTGCAAACGGCGGGCCGCCCAAAGAACCAGGAAAGGAACCAGGGCTGGACGTCTCGGCCGAGACAGGTTCTAGCACAATTTGAGGGGGTTGGCCGGTTGGCTGCCCGCTTGGTTACCGCCGTTGTGCATAGCGGGAGTGAGCCGGCGGCAGCCTTATTGCTGCGCAAGAACGCCTTGCGGCGCGGCTCGGCCGTGGCGCCGCCTGGTGCGATGGCGGCGCCTGGACGCTTACTGGCGGTTGAACAGCTGCCGCAACACGTCATTCATCGGCTGGCTGTCCTGCTGGGGCGCCGAATTGTCGGTCTGCGCCTGCTGAGCCCGGGCTGACGGCGGGACTTCCGGGGGGGTCTGGGCTTGGGCCGGCGGGGACGAGGACTGCTGCCCCGGTGCGGGGATGCCGCGGCTGCCGCCAAAGCTCTTCATCAGCGAGCCGATCGTCCCGGCAATATTGCCGCCGAGCTGGTCGTTGGACCCGCCGCCGTTGTTGTTGCTGTCGTTGCCATTGTCGGTCGGCTGGTTTCCGGTCAGCGAACCCAGCAGGCCACCGAGATTGAGATTGCCGAGGTTGGCGCCGTTCGGCCCGAACAGACCCTTGCCCATCTCGCGCAGCTTGGCATAGGCGGCGTCGGGATTGTCGAGGACGCCCTGCATGTCCGGATAGATGCGTGGGTTCGACCAGGGGCCAGAAATCATCACGGGAATGCCGAAACCGACGGGGTCGGAGGTGCGGCCCTGGCCTTCGGTCGTCATCACGAGCTTCGGCTCGACGCGAAAACCC
>DATHNU010000916.1:0-2055 GCA_035485695.1 Reyranella sp.
CCGGACCTCGAGCAGCGTGTCGACCGCCAGCAGGCGCGGATCGCCGATATCGACATGGCTGCGGATGGCCAGCACGCCGCGGCTGACCGCCCAGTCGCACCAGGTGAGCGCGCGCTGCTTCAGGATGTCGGCCGTCAGCGCGGGCTTGCCCTCGCCCCAGATCTTGATCGCCTCGAACAGCGTGCCGGACTCGTTGTAGCGGGGCTTGCCGAGACTGAGAGACGTATCGAGGTGGAAATGCGGATCGACGAAGGGCGGCGAGACGAGATTGTCGCCGGCATCGAGCTCGGGCGCGCCGGAGGCGGGCAGGTTGGGCGCGACGGCGGCGATCCTGCCGCCCTGCACGCCGATATCGAGGCCGGACCGGCCGTCCGGCAGGCGGGCGTTGCGGACAACCAGGTCGAAAGAGCTCATGGCCTGATCCTGACCCGAACCGAAGGGCGAGTCAGCACGGCATTCCTTGCCCGGTAGTCCGGTTCGCGCCGTCTTGTCGGCGCCAGAGCGCATCCCGATGGGGTGAACTCATGGCTGGGAGCGCGCCACTCCAGTGGCGCTCATGATCTTCCGGACCGCGGGCGTCTCGCCCGCATCATGACCATACGCGCATGTGAATGCGCTTAAGCGGGCGGCATCCTTCGGCTTCGCTCAGGACAGGCGCCCGCGGTCCGCATGAGCTTGAGCATGAGCGCCACTGGAGTGGCGCGCTCCCAGCAAAGAGCCGATTCCGCTGAAACGGAATGCACGCAAAAATTCAGACGGCCGCCGCGCTCCAGAATTGACGGAGCGCGTCTGCGTCGCCGTTGAACAGGTTGCGATCGCAGTGGCTGACGCCCTGCACGATGGTGGTCTGGCCGTAGGCGGGGCGGCCCGCACTCTCGTCGCCGGCATACTGCCAGAGCCGCCAGCCGCTCGCCGCCCAGGCGACCGGGATATCGGGCGAATCGTGATAGTCGGCGACCCACAGGCCGCAGCGCGCGAGGATCGACGCCGGCGTGATCGGGGCGTCGAGGCTGCGGCCGGAGCCGGGCAGCGGGTCGCCATTGGCCCAGATCGGATGCACGTAGACGATCGGCAGCCGGCCCGTCGCCTGGGCTACCGCAGCCACGAAGGCCTCGGCCTGGTCGACCCGCATGGAGTTCGACGGATTGTTTTCGTTGAGCTCGAGGTCGAGGGCCAGCAGGGTCCGCGGGCCCGGTCGCGACACCGACAGGTAGAACGCCGCCTGCCGTTCGCCCGACATCTGTCCGGTGCCGAAATGATAGGTGCCCCACAGCAATCCCGCCGCCTCGGCCTGGGGGCGCCGGGCGGCGCACAGCGGGTCGACATAGTCGCCGCCTTCGGTCGCCTTGTGGATGACGCCCAGGATGTTGCTCCGGCGCACCGCCCGGAAGTCGGTGACGGTCACGAAGCGGCTGATGTCGATCACCGCGTCCAGCCCCAGCGACGCCCGATCCGGCGGCGGTGGGGCGATCGGATATTGGTAGGCCACCTGGGGCCCCTGGGAGGTAGTGGCGCATCCTGCGGCGGTCGAAGCCGCCAGGGCCGAGAGAAGGTTCCTGCGAGAGATCATGGGATGACAGTAAGGGAATCGCGGATGGCGTCCACAGGTGCCGCTTTCGATCGACGGCGGCGACTGTTCCTCCGGGGCAGGACGCTTGGCTGTTGTTGCAAACTCGTCATCCCGACCGGAGCCGAGAGCGTCCAACAACGACGGACCCCAGACATCCGGACGCGTGCCTAACGCAATCGTTCGCCTTTCTTGGACAACACATCAAACTCCCAAACCTCAACGTTGGGAGCGATTAGGTGTCCTTGTGTGTCCATGTAGTGCTTCGCGAGGCTTATTCCTCGCGTAGCGTGTACGTGTTTCAAGACGAACAGTATCTTTCGATATTCGGGAGGGGTGACGCTGAACAGTAACATCACCTCGTTCATTCCACGTATCTTGGCGCTCGGTGAATTGCCGGTTTCCGTCCACGTAAAGGATTTGCACTCCACGAGTATCGGCGGTTGAGCACTTCCAAGGTCGAACTTGTGCGGTCTCTTATCGCTATA
>DATHNU010000917.1:0-2178 GCA_035485695.1 Reyranella sp.
GGCCGCCCTGAAGCGCGTGCGCGTGCCGACCCTTGTAACGCAGGGCCGCAAGGACGCGGTCGTGCTGCCTGCGGCGGCGGAGATGACCGCTGCCGCCTTCGCGGGCGCGCGGTTGTCCTGGTTCGACGAGTGCGGCCATTCGCCATTCAGCGAGGATGCGCCCCGCTTCAACGCCGCGCTCGCCCGGTTCATGGCGCAGGCCGCGGCGTCACGGTCGTAAAGGGCCGAGGGCCGGCGCTGGCGCCGTTGCGCCAGGTGGAGCACGGGCCGACCCGGGAAAACGCGCCTTGCGTGACATTCA
Organism: Reyranella sp.; assembly: GCA_035485695.1. Taxonomy (GTDB): domain Bacteria; phylum Pseudomonadota; class Alphaproteobacteria; order Reyranellales; family Reyranellaceae; genus Reyranella. The sequence goes on from DATHNU010000917.1 coordinate 302, forward strand.
TCACAGAAGCGCGCGCCGCCAGGGCGTAGGAAGCGCACGGGCATGTGGTGGAGCGTCTGGTGATGGACATAGCGGCAGAAGTCAGGGATATCCTCGTCTTCCACCTCGGCGCCGAGGAAGCGCGTCTCACGGAGGACGCCAGGCTGGCCGAAGACCTGGGCGCCGACAGGCTCGACCTCGTCGAGATCGCCATGTCGTGTGAGGAGAGGTTCGAGGTCGACATTCCGAACCATGTCGCGACCAACTTGGCGACCGTGGGCGACGCGGTCCGGCTTGTCCAGGCGCAGGTCACCGGGATCATGGGCGCCACCGCGGGCGCGGGCCCGGCGCGCCATGGCGTTCGCCCGCGCCTCGACCTTCTGGTGGGAGAGGCGCTGCACGCCTGCGCCAGGCTCGCCCGGCGGCAAAGGGCAGCGTCCTTCGGTACGCGCGCCTGACGTCCGGGCTCGCCGCGCGCGGCCGATAATCTACGGCGAGACGCAATTGGCCGGCGGCGTAGAGTTGGGCGCCCAGCCGGTGAAGACGATCTGCACGGTCCCCCCGGTCGGGCCGGAGCGTTGTATATTGCATTGCGGATTCGGCTGCAGCTGCGGGGCCGAGGGGGCGCTCACCGGCGCGGCGCACAGGTTGCTCGGCGGGCCGTTGGGCACCGGCAGCACCACGGTGGTGCAATTCGTTCCCTGCCAGCCGTAAACGCCCGGCACGGGGCTCCAGCTGGTGATCGGCTGGTTGGCAATCTTGGTGATGTTCGTGTTGGCGCCTTTGAACGAGCCGTCGTTCCACTGGTTGCCGCTCGTCTGCCCGGAGAGGTTGATGGCGATGATGGCGTTGGTGCCGTTCACGCCGCTGATGTCCACCGTCTCCCCGGGCATATTGAGGGTGAACTCGGCGAGGGTCGTGGCGTTGGGGTAGCACGCATTGGCTGCACTGTTGCCGCAGCCGCGGCCGTTGAACGTCGGCCCGAAAGCGATGTTGCCGCTGAAGCTGTTCGTCCCGGAGCTGAACGACACCGAGCTGTTGCCGGCCAGGGTGAAGAGGCCTTGCGTCGCCGACCCGGCGGGCGAAGCGGTGACATTCCACGAACTCGGCAGTTGGCTGATGTTGTTGATGCCGAAGGAACTGCCCAGCGTGATCTGTACGGGCACCGAGCCGGAGGTGCTGTTGGTGATCTGCAGCGTGGTACCGCTCTGCGCCATCGCGCTGCCAGCCCACAGGCCGAGCCAGGCGCAAAACAGCGCGGCACCGGTCGTGACCCTGATCCATCGATGGCCTGGCATCGAGATCCTGCCGAGGCGTTCGTTTGCCCGCGGCTTGTGCGCCGGAACGTCGGCGTGAGTTGGTGCTTCGTCGTCCATCCTGCTTTCCTTTCCCAGCTCCAAACCGCGCGAAATATGCCGACTGGTGATATCCGGTCAATCACCGATTGCTGCATATCTAATTTGTTCTCCCAGAACGTGCATCGGCATCGGCACGGCGTGCATCACAAGCGTGTTGGGTCGGTGTCGTCGGCGCACTATGAGTGGTCCGAGGGGGCGACCGCTGAGGTCGCCATCACCGATCCCTGAGGGCAGGACATGGCGATCAAGACCGGCAGGCAATATATCGACTCCCTGCGCGACGGCCGCAGGCTTCATATCGACGGCAAGGTCGTGTCCGACGTGACCGCCTATGCGCCGCTGCAAGGCGTCATCGGCACCATCGCATCCCTCTGTGACGACCAGCACGATCCGGCCTACCGGGACGTGCTGACCTACGCCTCGCCCACGACGGGCGAGCCCGTGAGCGCGACCTATCTCGAGGCGCGCACCGCCGAGGAGTTCGCAGCCCTGGCCGGCTGCTTTCACCTGCGCGCCAAGCGCACCTTCGGCCTGATGGGC